>CALLZJ010000090.1 GCA_937858435.1 uncultured bacterium | reverse complement strand
GGGGGCGGGTCGCCGACCTGAAGGTCGAAGGTGCGCCCAGAGGTCCGATCGGCGGGCGACCTTGGAACGGGTGCCAGTGCCACGCCCGAGCTGGCCACGATGTCCGCAAGACACGCCGAAGCTTCGCCAGCGCCGGCCAGGATGTTCGCAGACCTACCGGCGCCGAGGCGAAAACGCCGGAATCACTCGAAAACTGGTGCTCGGAGGCGCCTTGAGGACGCCTGGAACCCCCGTGGAGACCCTCTGGAGCCCCCTGGCGATGCGTGGCGGCCGCGCCGAGACGCGTGGCGGGCCCCTAATACCCTTCGTGACGATGCCTGGCGGCGCGTGGCGAGCCCTGGAGACTACCTTGGCACTAGGTGGCGACCCCGTTTACTCTTCTTCCTTGGGCTCGGCGGGAGCGGCGGCTGGCTCGATGCCGGTGGCCGGGGCGTCGACGGCAGCCATACCAGCCGTGGCGGCGTCCGGTACGAACGGCACGTCCTCGTACTCCGCCGACTCCAGCACCAGGTCCAGGGCCTTGCGTTCCAGCACCTCGGTGACCAGCGTCTCCATCAGATTCTCACGCTCGACCCGGGCCCGCACCTTGCGCGGCGATTCGCCCGACTGCTCGGCCATGTTCTCGATCTCGAAGTCGACGTCGTCGTCGGAGACTTCGATCTTCTCCACCTCGGCGATCTTCTGCAGGACGAAGTGCTCCTTCAATGCCTTGGCCGTGCTGGCGAGCACGTCCTGCTGGAGCAGGGCGGAGCGGGCCCGGATGTCTTCCTCGGAGAAGCCGGCCGACCGCATCTCCATGATCCGCCGCGACAGCGTCCGCGACGCCTGGCGATGGAGCAGATCATGGGGCAGGTCCCAGGTGGCAGCGGCGCCGATATGGGCCAGCACCTGTTCCCGAGCCGCACGCCGCTGCTCATATTCGAGCTGCCGCTGCAGGGAGAGTTTGAGCTTCTCGCGGAGTTGGTCGATGTTGGCGACGCCCAGTTCGGAGAACAGGTCTTCCGTCAACTCGGCCGGCTTGATGACGCGAATCTCCTTGACGTTGAAGGCGCCCTGGACCGTCTGGCCCCGCAGGTCGGCGTTGGCGAGCGTCGGCGCGAGTTTGATGTCGAGCTGGCGGGTCTCGCCAACTGTGACGCCGGTCATCTGTTTGCCGAAGTCGTGGGCGACGCCGTCGCTGAAGGCAAGCTGCGGGTCCATGCGTAGTTCGAGGTTCTTGAACTCGGTCAGTTCCTCGCCACGGAGCGTGATGTGGACGTCGGCGATCAGGACGTCTTCGGCGGCCGCCGGGCCATCCTTGGGCAGGACCGTGCCCAGACGGCGGAGGAAGCGTTTCTGGGCTTCGTCGAGGTCGGCTTCGGAAATGAGCTTGGTCGGCCGCTTGAGCTTTAGCCCCTTGTAAGCGGGCAGGTCGAACTCGGGAACGACCTCGATCTCGAACTCGTAAGTGAGCGGCCCGGTCTCGGGCAGTTCGATGGCGAGGGGGTTGATGTTCGGCTGGCTGATGGGGTTGAGCTTGTGGTCCTCGGCCAGTTGCTCGAGGCTCTGGAGCAGCAGCTCGCCCTTGATCTGATCGGCGACTTCACGGAAGAAGCGCTTTTCGATGAGCTTGCGCGGCGCCTTGCCGGGGCGATAGCCGGGCACGACGACGTCGGGCATCATCTTCTTGAACTGCTCGTTGATGCGTTCGTCGATGTCGGTGCGGTCGATGATGACGCGGACGTGCTTGCGGCAGGGCCCGACGTCGACGATGTTGACGCTCTGGCTCAGGGGTTTGGGCTTGTCGCCGAGCATCTCCGCGGCGGGATCGGCGGACGGCGTTTCGAGCGTGGCGGCGGGGTTAAGTTCTTCCGACATGGCAACTCCTGGAGCGCCGGCCACGAGGGTGAAGAAGGCCGGATCAGCCAACTCCTGGCCGATCCGGCCTACGTGTTCCGGCGAGAGAGCGGGTGATGGGGCTCGAACCCACGACAGCCACGTTGGCAACGTGGCGCTCTACCACTGAGCTACACCCGCGGTTGTGAACATTATAAACCCCGCTTCCCGTCCAGCAAGAGGGATCGCGCGGCAAACTTCCGGCCCGGACCGGCCATCCGCGTCCAAAGGGAGACCCGCTCACGTCCCCTTTTCCTTTCCGAGGCTAGGCCTTATACTAAAGGCGAAGCTCCGGGGCAGTTTTTCGGGACCGGTTCGGCATCAGACCAGACAGCGACCTCTTGCTCCTGGTTCGCCACGGCGGCCAGCGCAGCGCTGAGTTTTTCACTTGCCGACGGTGGGTTTTCCCGATCCCTCCATGGGAGGCGTGGCCTATGTAACCGGATCAAGCGGACAGGAGTGGAGATTGAAGGATAAGATTCGCATCTATGCACTGGCACGCGAACTGGACATCGAGAGCCGCGACCTGGTGGACCTCTGTCACCGGGCAGGTTTCGACTTCGTCAAGAGCCAGCTCAGTAGCATCGACGCCGATCAGCGCGACCTGATCGTCAAGATGCTGCAGTCCAAGGCGACTGCCCCAGCCACCCCCGCTCCTTCGCCGGCGCCGGTGGCCCCGTCGGCTCGGCCCGCGGTCCTAACGGCCCGGCCACCGACGCTGATCGCGCCCAAGGGTTCCGTCCGCTCCGTGCCGGCCGCTGCCGACGCCGATGCCCCTCCCGTGCTGGAGCCCGCCGCCGAGGAAGTGGCAGAGCCCGAATTCGAAGAAGCACCTGAAGTCGCTCCCAAGGCAACGGCCGCTCCGTCCGCCCCTCCTCCGCTCGTTCCGAGGCCGCCACCCGAGTTGGCGCCCAAGGTTCGCAATCTGGACCAAATGAGCCGACGTCCCTCGACCATGCCCGGCAGCCCACCTTCGGGGCCGTCCGAACCGCGCTCTCCCGAACGGCGAACCGAACGGGGCCGGGCGACGCCAAACGTCGTGGTCGCCACCTCGTCCGTCAAGCGGAAGTCGCCCCTACCGACAGGTAAGTCCGAGGAAGGCAAGGCTGAGGGAGCGGGTGGAGCCGCGGCCCACAAGCCGCTCGTCAAGCTCACCCCGGAACTGCTCCAAAGCGCCTCCGGCACGGTCAACGTCAAGGAAGTCCTCCGCAAGATCGAGGAGAAGGTTCGGGCCGAGCAGGCCGGCGCCCGGGCCCTGTCGCCCATCGGCACCGAAGAGGAGGACGAAGAAGGCGCCGAGCGCCGTCGAGCTGGCGGCGTCTCCGGCCGCGACGAGCGGCACCGCAAGCGCTCGGCCCGAGCCAAGGCCCGACCCGCGGAAAACGAAGGCGACTTGCGCCGCCTGGCCCTGGACGACGACGACTCCGGCCACGTCCGGAATCGTCTGCACCGCATGCGGCAGCAGCGGGCCGGCACTTTACCCCGCAAGGGGGACCGGATCGAACTGATCCCGCCGCTCACCGTGCGCTCCCTGTCGGAAGCACTCGGCGTACGGGCCAGCGACATCCTTCGCAAGCTCATGGAACGCAAGTTGATGATGACCATCAACAGCCAGCTCCCCACGGAGTTGGCCGAAGAGGTAGCCCTCGAACTGGGTCGTGAGGTCGTCATCAAGGAGCAGCTCGACGAGGAAGAACTCCTGCTGGCCACCTTCCGGACCGACGAAGACCCTGAGCAACTTCAGCATCGCGCCCCCGTCGTCACCGTCATGGGCCACGTCGACCATGGCAAGACGAGCCTGCTCGACCGCATTCGCGAGAGCAACGTCGTGGCCACCGAGGCGGGCGGCATCACGCAGCATCTGCGCGCCTGGCGCGTCGATCATGGCGGCCGGCCTATCACCTTCCTCGATACGCCGGGCCACGAAGCCTTCACGCAGATGCGGGCACGCGGGGCCAACGTCACGGATATCGTCGTGCTCGTGGTCGCCGCCGACGACGGCGTCATGCCCCAGACCGACGAGGCCATCAGCCACGCTAAGGCGGCCAACGTCCCCATCATTGTCGCGGTCAACAAGGTCGACCTGCCCAACGCCAATTTGACCAAGACCAAGAACATGCTCATGAACCGGGGGTTGGTCCCGGACGACTTGGGCGGCGACACCCCGTTCATCGAGACGGTGAGCGTGAAGGATCGGGCCCGCGGCATCAACGAGCTCTTGGACATGATTTCGCTCGTGGCCGAACTCCGCGAGCTGAAGGCCAACCCGGACAAGCCCGCCAGCGGCGTCTGTCTGGAGGCCCTGGTCAGCGGCGACGAAGGCGTGACCGCCACGCTCCTGGTGCAAGACGGCACGCTGCGGCGCGGCGACGTCCTCCTCTGCGGCGCCGCCTATGGGCGGGTGCGGGCCATGTATAGCGACCTCGGTCGGCCGCTTGAAGAAGCCGGGCCCACCATGCCCGTTCGCGTCCTGGGCTTGGACACGCCGCCCAATGCCGACGACAAGTTCCATGTCGTGCCCGACATTGCCCAGGCCCGCGAGATCGCCGTAACGCGCGAAGAGAAGCAGCGTCTGGCCCAGCCCTTCAAGAAGTCGATCTTCCGCCTGGAGGACCTGGACAAGGCAAAGGTCATCGAGGTCAAGCTCATCGTCAAGGCCGACGTGCGCGGCTCGATCGAGGCGATCGCCAAGGAAATCCAGAAGCTGGAGCACGAAGAGGTCAAACTCAAGGTGCTGCATGCCGGCGTCGGGGCGATCAGCGAAGGGGACGTCCAATTGGCCCTGGCCTCGCCCGAGGACACGCTCATCGTCGGCTTCAACGTCGTGCCCGACGATCGGGCCCGCAGCCTGGCCGACGACAAGGGCGTGGAGGTGCGGCTCTACAGCATCATCTACCAGCTCACCGACGACCTGCGTTCGGCCCTGGAAGGCAAGCTCAAGCCGCGGGAAGAAGTGGTCAACCTGGGACGGGCGGTGGTGCGCGACACGTTCAAGATCAGCCGCGTCGGCACGATTGCCGGCTGCTACGTCACCCAGGGGACGATCGAGCGGTCGGCCCGGATTCGGCTCATCCGCGATGGCGTCGTGGTCTACCCGGCCGCCGAGAAGATTGCCACGCTCGAATCGCTCAAGCGCTTCAAGGACGACGTCAAGGACGTGCGCGAAGGGTTTGAGTGCGGCATCAAGATCGCCGGCTACGACGACATCAAGGTCAACGATGTGATCGAGGCCTACCGGGTCGAGCAGGTGCAGCGAACCCTTTAAGCGGGAGTCGGCGGGCTCCCCTCGGACCCTTCAGCGCCGCGCCGCCGCGCCCGGGCCCGATCCAGGGTCCTTCGATCCATGCTCATCGGTACGCTTGAGATTCGGCTCATGATCCGCCAGGCCCGCACCTTGAAGGACAAGCGGCAGGTGGTGAACAGCATCAAGGACCGGCTCCGCAACCACTTCAACGTCTCCGTGGCGGAGGTCGAGGATCAGGACGATCGCCAGCTCGTAACCCTAGGCGTAGCCATGGTTAGCAACGAGGCCCAGCACCTGCGCAAGGCCCTGAGCCAGGTCGTCGAGGCGGTGCGCGGCCATCCCGTTGCGGAACTGCTACAGTATCATTTGGATGTGTGACCCGGAATGACCATCATGAAGACCCACCGCCTCGCCCGTATTGCCGAGGTTATCCGCGAGACGGCCAGTGAGACCGTGCTCTTCAAGCTGCGTGATCCGCGGGTCAAGAACGTCACCGTGACTCGGGCCGAAATCTCAGCCGATCTCCAGCGGGCCAAGGTCTTCGTGTCGATCATGGGCACCGACCAGGAACAGGAGATGTGCCTTCACGGGCTGCAAAACGCGGCGGGCTTCGTGCAGAAGTTCGTCGGCGACCGGCTCCAGATGAAGCACACGCCCACGCTGACCTTCGTGCTCGACAAGGGGGTCAAGAACAGTCTGGAAATCGCCCGGCTGTTGCGGGAGGCGGAAGCCGCCGCGGCCGCCGCGGAGTCGAATCCTGCCGAGGAGGCGGTCACGGACGATCAAGCCTAGACCGGCTGCCGGCGTTCCTCACCCAAGGAAGATCCATGTCCACCGCGACGGCCAAACAAAAGCTACTACAGCGCCTGGGCCAGCCCTTGCGTAAGGAGCTGGGGACGGCCGAGCCCGAAACCCGTTCCGTACTAGACCAGGTCATCTATGCCATGTGCCGGGAAGGCGTGAACCGGGCGGCCGCCGATGCCGCCTATGAACGCCTCCGGGCCGTGTTCTTCGATTGGAACGAGGTCCGCGTCAGCACCGCCCGCGAAATCGCCGACGCCATCATCGACCTGCCCGATTCCTTCATTCGTGCCGAGCGCATGATCAAATTCTTGCAGGATGTCTTTGAGGCCAACTACAGCTACGACCTGGAAAGTCTGGCCAAGAAGGGACTCAAGCCCGCTGAAAAACTGGTCGAGCGCTACTCAGGCAACAACCGCTTCGTGACCGCTTTCGTGACCCAGAACGCACTCGGCGGCCACGCCATGCCCGTCGACGCCGCCATTCTCCGCCTGGTGCGCCGGCTCGAGGTCGCCGAGGCCAAGGACCTGCCCGAGACAGTCCAAACCAGCCTCGAACACCTCATCCCGAAGACGAAGGGTCCGGCTATCTACGAGATGCTGAGCGCCCTGGCCCACGACTTCTGCCATGAGGAAGGGCCACGCTGCAAGGCCTGCCCGCTCAACGATCAGTGCCCCTCGGCCGGCAAAATCGGCCCGGCCAAGCGGAAGGTGGCGACCGCCTCCACGGTGAAAGCGGCCCCACGCCAGTCGAAGGCACGCTAGGCCCACTCCCGTCGGAACGCCAGCTCCCGCGTCAGAACCGCGGGTGCTTCACGTGCGGCCAGTACTTCTCCAGGTCGAAGTGCGGGTCGTTGTCGCCGTCGTGGCAGGACCGGCACTTCTTTTCCGTGTCCGGGCTGCCAATGCTCAAGCGCAGCGGACGGAAGTAGCGCGGGTCCTTGGGCTCCGCGACGTGCAAGCTGCCGGGGCCGTGGCAGTTCTCGCATTGATTGCCGAGCAAATGGGGCGTCTGCTCGGCATCCACGAAGCCGTTGCGGTAGCCGAACCCGGTCACGTGGCAGCTCGCGCATTCCGGGTCGAACTGGCGGCCGATCATCCGGGGGCTTTCGCCGCGCCGGATCAACTCGGCCAGCGGCCGGCCATAGTCGACCAGGGCCTGGTAGGCATGGCTATGCTTGGACCTGGCCCAGACGGCGTGGGCCCCGGGATGACACTCGAGACACTTGGCCGCCCCTACGAAGCGGGCATCGGCCATGCCTTCAAGCTGCTGCAGTGGATGGGCCTGGATCGGCACGGTAGTTAGATACTGGTTCTGATAGACCGCCAGCACGTAGTCACGCATCAGCTCCCGGGCCGGATTGGTCTGTTCGTCGGGTAGTTCAAGTTCCTCCACCATCTCAATCATCTGATAGCGAACGGCCATTGCGGTCGGGCCGGTGTCGGCCGAACTGAGATGGAGCACACCGACGGCCTTGCCTTTGTGCCCCACCTCGATGAGCAGCGTGGCCGGGCGGTCGGGAACGTCGAGCCGCTGGGGCAAGCGCGGCGCGATGTCGGCCGAGCCGCGGCACAGGATTGCCTCCACGGCGCCGGGGCGGGCGGCATGCAAGGCCCGAGCCTCGTCCGCATCGCCCTGGAAGAGCAGCACCCGGAAGACCACCCCTTGTTGCTCCAGTTCCGCCAAGGCCCGGTCCAAGGCTTCAAGGGGCGGGTCGAACTTGAGCGTCGCTTCCTTCTCCTGGGCCTTGGCCATCATCTGTTCGCCGACCAGTCCGATGTAGCCGATGCGTGGCCGACCGGTGCTTATGGCCGCGATCGGGCCCGCCATCGACCCGGGGGCGAGCATCCCCGCCAGGAGCCGGCCCCAGGTGCTGGTTTCGTCGGCCGGCGACCGGGGATCGTGGACCACCCAGCCGCGGAACTGCTCAGGAAACTCATCATTCTCATCCCGCAGGTTGGCCATGACGACATGAGGCGGGGCATAGTTCTGCGCCGACCCGAGCGTTTCGTTCAGCGTCATCTTGAACTCGGTGCCGCCCATGCCCAGGGCCTGGTATGGCATGGCATGGAGGGAGCGGACGGCGATTTCATACTTCTGCCGGGCCTGCGCGCCGGTCTCATGGGGTGCGAGATCGCCCAGGTCGGCGGCGGAGACGGGGACGCCGAGCCGCCCCAGCCGCTGCACGAGTTCGTACCGCCGCTCCAGCCCGCCGACCTGGGGTCGGGCGCAGCCGCACGGTTGCAGATAGCCGTACATCTGCCCGGAAAGCAGGACGTAGCAACTGGCCGGCGGCGCGTCCGGGAAGAGCGGGGCCAGCATTTGCCGGGCGACGGGCGGCTTGACGACCGCGGGCGCCGTGGCCGCCGAGCCGGCGACGGCGGTCGGTAGTGCCCGCCGGGGCCGTGTCATCTGGAATCCCATCCAGCCCAGTCCGGCCAAGGCGATGAGCAAACCCGCGGCACAGAAGAGCCGCTGCGTCGGTGAGAGCATCATGCTCGCTCCTTAGGGGGTAGCTTTGATCTCCGACTGAATCTCGAACCGCAGCGACTCCGTGTAGCGCCGCTCGTTCGTCAGGAACTCAAAGCCATAGCGGAAGAACTTGGCATCCGTCTTCTTCATTTCCGCATAATGGTCGGCTTCGGGCTTCCATTCGAAGACGATCACCCCCGCCGCGCCAGGGGCGATGGTCACCTTGTCCCCGGCCTTGGTCATCGGCTTGCCGTCGATCTCCAGGCCCGCGCAGCCGCAGCTCTTGCTCTTGAACTCGATCTCGAGCGGACCCGCGCCCTGGTTCTTGAAGTTGAACCGATACTGGGCCTTTTGCCCGACCACGGCTGCCGGGCCGGAGATCTCGAAGGTGTAAGCCTCACGCTTGACCGCAGCGTTGGCATCGGTGACGAACTCGGGCTGGGCCGTATCGGCCGTGGGCGATGTCGGCGTGACCGTTACCACCTCGAGGTTCGCCCCCTGGTACTCGTTGATGAAGGTCAGGAAAGTGCTGATGGCGATCGTGCACAGAATCAGGGACAGCCAGAAACGCATGAGTATCACTCCAAGTTCAAGCCAGCGTCGGGGGACCGCCTCGCGGCACGGGTCCGATTCAGCGAGCCGCCGCGGCCAGTTCCTCCGCAGGCGGGGCCCCTTCGCTCCGCGGCTCACACAAACGCTTGAGTTCGACGAAGTACCCAGGAAAGGTCTTGGCCACGCAGCCCGGATCGTCCACCACGACGCCCGGCACCCGCAGAGCGATGAGGGCGAAGGCCATGGCCAGCCGATGGTCTTTGTAGGTCTGGAGGTGGGCTCCGTGCAGCGGGGCCGGTCGAATCGTCAGGCCGTCTCCTCGCTCACCGAGGTCGGCGCCGAGCTTGCGCAGCTCCGTGGCCAGGGCGGCGAGCCGATCCGACTCCTTCCGCCGCACGTGGGCCACATTGCGAATCGAAGTCGGCCCCGAAGCGAAGAGGGCAACCGCGGCCAAGGTCATTAGGGTGTCACTCATGCCGCCCAGGTCGACTTCCGTCCCGTGCAACGGGCCGCCGGTAACGGCCAGCGGCTGCCGAGAGACCGTGCAGCCCATGGCCTCGAGCACGTCCACAAAGCGGGCAGCGCCTTGCCGGGAGTCGGCCGACAGGCCCGCGATTTCGACCCGCCCGCCGGTGACGGCGGCGGCCGCCAGGAAATTGCTCGCCGCCGAGGCGTCGGGCTCGATGTGCCACGTTCGCGGCCGATGGTGCTGCCGGCCGGGGATGCGAAAGGCGATCCCTCCGGACTGAGAGCCAGTCTCACGGTAGATCACCCCGCCCGCTTCAGCCACGCATCGGAGCGTCATGTCCACGTACGGTTCGGAAATGAGCGGCGGAAGCACGTCCAGCACAGTCTCGGGCCCGTCCGCCAGGGGTGCGGCCATGAGGAGAGCACTGAGGAACTGGCTGCTGACGCTGCCGCGCACCTCGGCCCGACCGCCGTGCAAGCCCTGGGCTTCCAATCGGAGGGGCGGGCAACCGTTTCCCGTTTCGGACCAGGCGCGGGTGCCCAGTTGGGTCAGCCCGTCGAGCAGATCGGCGACGGGTCGCTCCCGCATGCGGGCAATGCCGTCCAGGCGGTAAGAACCCTGGCCGAGGGCGAGGAGGGCCGTGAGGAAGCGGAGCGTGGTTCCCGAGTTGCCACAGTGGAAGTCGCCTGACCTGGCCCACCGGTCGCGGAGGGTGGCAGGGATGGTCAGCTGTGTGCCGTCGGCGCTGGCCGTGATGGGGATGCCGAGTTGGGTCAGTGCCCCGAAGAGGAGCTGCACATCCTCGGCGGCCAGAGCATTTTCGATGATGGAGTGGGAGCCGGCCGCAGGATCGGCCAGGGCAGCCAGGATAAGGCAGCGGTTGGTCAAGCTCTTGGAGCCGGGCACCCGGGCCACGCCATGGATGGGTTGCCGGCTCGGCGTCATGCTCCAGGTGTGCGGGTAGGCCAGCGCCGTCACCGGACCGGCCTCGGAGGCGGAGACTCGTCGTCGAGGATCTCCACCAGGTCGAAGTCCTCGTCTCCCGGAGCCACGCGCGGAGGCGCGACCGGGGTGGCCGGCGTGCCCGGCATCAGCGACCGAGCCATGGGCACGGATACCGGAGCCACAGGCGGGGGCGGCGGGAGGTAGGACTCCGGGACGATGGCGGGTAGCGGGTCCTGGGCCGGCATCGGGGGCGGTGGCGCGAGGCTGACGGGGACCAGCGGCGGCGGCGCCACGTTGATCGGCACAGCGCCGTCGTCCACCACCTCGGGCTCGGGCAGAACCTCGAAGGGCATGGACTCATTGGCGCCGTAAGGGGGCGCGACCGGCGCTGGCGTGAGCTGAGCCGCTGGAGCCACGGGAGGCGCGAGGGGTTGGGCCACGGGGATGGCGGGCACCGGAATGGCCATCAAGGGCACGGCGGCGGCTGCGGTCGGCGGAGCGGGGATCGCCCGAGCCTCGGTAGGGGAAATGGGCTGAGCCGGCTGCGGAGCCTTGCGCTTGGGCACGGCTGGCTTCGGAGGTGCCGGAGTTGCCGCGGGCTGGGGCACGGGCTTGGCGGCCGGAGCCGGCGCGGCGATTCGCCGGCCCAGGCGAGGCCGAGCAGTTGGA
>CALLZJ010000089.1 GCA_937858435.1 uncultured bacterium | reverse complement strand
GCATTCTCGACGGGCACGATCCGGACTTCATTCACCGAGTTGGAAACGTTGTTCTCCAGGAACTCGATGAGACGGTCCAATTCCTCGAAGTCCGCTGGGCTGGCCTGGACGATGAGCGTATTGGTGCTGGGTTCGGCCTGCACGCGCAGCGCGTTTTGCGTCAGGGTCTCACCGGGGAAGCGCTGATTGAAGAACTGGGTGATGATCGCCGCCGCCCGCGTGGCATTGGCCTTTTTCAAGGCATAGGTCTTGAACTTCACCTGTTCGGCGACCGGTCGGTCGATCTTCTCGAGCATCGCCTCGACGTCGGCGAAGCGGTTCCGCGGCGCGCCCACGAGCAGGGCGTTAAAACGCGGCAGCGGGAAGATGGCGATGGAAGCAATCGGTTGCTGCCCCGCCTGGGCGCCGAACTGCTGCTGGCCCGGAGGCGCCGCTTGCAGATTCAGCGAAGCCGCGCCCACGTTCACCCGGGCGAAGATCTGATTGAGCATGGCGGCCGCGGCGACGGCATCGGCATGCTTCATCGGAATGAGCCGCAGCTCCGTCTCCGACGTGGTGCCGAGCTTGGACAACTCCTCCAGGACCTTCTCGAACTCTTCGAGATCCTCGGGAGGACCCACGGCAATGACGATCCCCAACTCGGGGATGGCCTGGATGGTCACCTGGCCGCGCGGGGCCCGAGCGCCTTCGGGAGGTTGGCCCATGCCCGGGGGCAGGCCTGGAGGCAGCCCCGGGGGCTGGCCCATACCAGGCCGCTGCGGGCCGGCTCCGCCCGGCTGCTGGGCTCCGGGCTGGGCGACGACGGCGACGATCTCGCCGCCCGTGGCGAAGTGAGTTCCGCCCACGGGGGCAGAGGGCTCGTCAGCGGCGACCACCGCGACGGCTTGTTCTACTTGAGGATCGAAAAGTTGCCGGGACGTTCGCGGGTCGTCCGTGACCCTATCCACAAAAAAATCCGGCCCCCCGGGTTCGAGGCTGGCCTGGCGGCCACCGCCGCCCCGGGGCCGGCCACCGCCGCCCCCACCACCGCCGCCACGCTGACCGGCGCCGCCGCCACGCTGGCCGCCCTGCGGCGCACCCATGAACCGCTGCATCATCTGCTGGCGGAACTGCTGGGCCCGATCCGCCTCGGTCGTGGGCTGCTGCCCACCCGGACGCTGGGGCTGACCGTTGATTGCATCGTAGGCTCGCTGAACCAGGGCCGGATCGACACTCGTGCGGAAGACGCGCACGGTGCGCGTCGTGTCGGCGGACGACTTGTCCAACTCCTCGACCATCGCCAGCACTTGCTGGTAGATGCTCTCCGGGGCGTTCAGGATGATGCTGTTGGTCCGGGAGTCGGCCGCCACTGTAATGACGATCGACTCCTGGTTCTCGTTCTGCTGGGGCTGATTGGGCATCCGGCCGAACGGGAAGCCCATCTGCGGCCCTTGCGGCTGGGCCGACTGCGCCATGAAGTTCTTGAAGATCTCCTTGATGATCGCCACCATCTCGGTCGCGTCAGCGTTGTTGAGCGGTCCGATGATGTAGCGCTTGTTGAGGGCCGAGGAATCGACGCGCGGCACGTCCAGATCGGTGGCCAGCAGCCGGCGGATCGTCGCCATCTGCATCTTGGTGGCCCGCACCAGGATCGAATTGGTCCGGGGGTCGGCCACCACGCGGATACCCGGGCCCGTCGTGGGGGCCTCGCCCCCGCCGTCCCGTCCGCGGCCGCCGCCACCGCCCATCATCATCTGCATGGGGAAGGGCAGTTGCGGACCCGATTGACGTCGGCCGTTGTAAAGTTCATCCAACACCCGGGCCACGTCGGCCGAGTTGGCATGCCGAATGGGAATGACCTCATAGTCCCCTTCGCCGGGCTGGGTCAGGTAGCGAACGATTTCTTCAATCAGGGCGAGGGCCTCGGCGTCTTCGCTGGCAATCATGATGCCATTGCCGCGCGACAGAGGGGCGATGAAGACCGGCTGATCGGCCCGGCCCGGCAGCCCCGGTGTGCGTGGCTGCGGCGCCTGGGGATCGTCGAGCAGCGGTCCGGCTCCGCCCGGCTCCTGGGCCATCGCCTGCCGCACCCGCGGGTCTTCCATCCGACGGCCCTGATCGCCCGGCGGCGTGGCCGGCTGCGTGGGCACGGGGCGAAGTTGATCCGAGGGCTTCACGAACGGCGGCGCGACCGGCGGCGCGGAGCGGAGCCGGTCGAGTTGCTGGAGGAGTTGCGACTGCGTGAGCGGAATGACGGGGTTGGCACGCAGGTCGGGCCAGAGGTAGTTCAGGTTCTCGATGACGGCGCTGGCGTTGGTCTGGGAGCCTTCGAGGTTGATGGTGCGCAGGGTGGCGGTGTTGATGCCGCCGACCTCGCCGCCGAGCCCGGCCCCGCCGCCCAGCTTGCGGAGCGTCTGCCGTACGTCCTGGATCTGGTTCGGGTCGCCGCGGATGATGAGGCGATTCTGAACGGTGTCGAGTTCGAACAGCGGCGCGCCGGCCGGCCGCGGGTTCTGCGGCGTGATGCCATACTGGGCCTGCAGGAGCTTGAGCACGGTCGCGCCGTCGAGGGCACCCAGGGAGACGACTTCGAACTCACCCGCGCCGCCGTCGCCGTCCACCTCGTCGAGGAACTTCTTGACGCGGCGGAGACTGCCCACCATGTCCTGCACGAGAATGCGATTGCCGCGCGCGACGGGCGTCACCTTGCCGAAGGGGCTGGTGATATTCTTGAGATCGACCTGGGCCTCGGCCGGCGAGAGGGTCTTGAGCGAGAAGAGCACGCGGGCCATTTCGGTCCGGCCATAACGCTGCTCGATCACCGGCTTATCGACGTCCAGGTCTTCCACGGTCAGTTGCGGGAGCAGCGAGGCATCGATGGCCTGGGGATCGTCGGCGAGCACCACCAGGATGCTGGTCGGCCGCCGCACGATGAGGAGCTTCTGCGTGGCCTGGGCCAAGAGGGCGTCGTTCAGCAGGTCGATGACTTCGGGAATGGTGTACTGCGACTTCTTGACCGTGCCGAAGAAGTTGAGCGTGTTCTGGGGTTTGTAGGGCGAGACGACCGGCACGCCGGTGTTGTTGCCGAGCCATTCAAGGACCTTGTCCCAGGGCTGGTCGCGCATCTCGAAGCTGAAGGTCTTCTGGACCCCGGGCCGGTCGGAGGGCGCAACGGCTCCCGGCGCCTGGGCCTGGACGGACCAAGGCAGGCCGCCAAACTGGGCTAGCCCCAAGGCGCCGCACAGCAGTCCCGTCTTAAGCAAACGTTGGGTCTTCATCGCGTCTTTCCCCCACGTCGGACGTCGGCACCACCGCCGACGTCGTGGCTGGCAGTCCGCCTTCGGCCTGACCGCCCAGCCCACTGACTCGGAACCAGCGGCACGCCGCCGACTCCATCATCCCCTAGCATCGCCGATTCCCGGTGCGCTTTCCACTCATTAGCAGCTCAATGAGCCTCTTTTCAGCTTCCGGTCGGCGACGT
>CALLZJ010000088.1 GCA_937858435.1 uncultured bacterium | reverse complement strand
GCGGGCTCGCGCCCGGCCCTCATCTTCGCCGAAGCGATCCTGACGCGGGTCGAGGTTTCTGTGAACGACACACGCCGCACCGAGGTCTACACCCTGCGCAACAGCAATGCCACCGACATCGCCAACAGCGTTCAGCAGTATTTGAACAGCGAAGTGCAGGTGCTCAGCATCGGCGAACTGACCCCCTTCGGCCAGATCGAGAAGCAAGTGGTCGTCGTGCCCGAAGTGGTGAGCAACAAGATCATCCTGAGCGGTACGCCGACCAGCGTGGCCGAGGTCATGCGCCTCATCGACCAACTCGACAGCGAACAGCCGCAGGTCGTCATTCAGGTGCTCATCGCCCAGGTGCAACTGGATAGCAATGAAGAGTTCGGCGTGGAGTGGGGCGTGCAGACGCCGCTCCTCTTCGATCGTGGTATCTTCCCTGGCACCGGCGGCAACCCGGGCTTCAATTTCAACACGACGGCGCCGCTGGGCAACAACACGAGTGTTTCCCCATCGGCCATTGGGACGCAAGGGCTCGCCAACCTCGGTGTGGGCCGCTTCTCGCCCAGTTCGAATGTGGGCGGCTTCGTCTTCTCGGCCGGCTCCGACGCTGTGAACGTCCTCATCCGCGCTCTGAAGACCCAGGGCAAGATCGACGTGCTGAGCCGGCCCCAGATTACGGCGCTGGCCAACCAGTCGGCGCAAATCCAGTCGGGCCAGGACGTGCCTTACGTGACTGGCTTCCTGGTGAACAACATCACAGGCCAGCCGCAACCCATCGTCAACTACCGGCAGCTCGGCATCATCTTGACGGTGCAGCCGCGTATCAGTCCGGACGGCTACGTTGTCATGCGGGTTGATCCGCAGATTTCCCGGCTCTCGGATAGCAGCATCGAAATCTCGCCAGGTGTGGCCTCGCCGGTCTTCGACATCACCGCCGCCTCGACGACCGTTCATGCCATGGACGGCCAGACGGTGGTGATCGGCGGCCTCATCGTCCGGGCCGACAACCGCAACGAGAACAAGATCCCCTGGCTGGGCGATCTGCCTTATGTCGGGGCCGCCTTCCGCTATCGCACGCAAACCAAACAGCGGCGCGAGCTGTTGATCCTGCTGACGCCGCGCATCGTCCGGACGCGGGCCGAGGCGGAACGGATCAAGGACGAAGAGGCCCGGAAAATGAACTGGGCGCTGCAAGAGGTCTACAACATCCACGGCGATCCCTTTACGCCGCCGGCCGATTGCTGGACGCCTCCGAGCCAGTTCGAGGAGCGGCTGCCGCTCCCGACGCCGACCAGCCCCGGTGCGGCACCCACGGCCGATCCGGCGGGAACGGCTCCGGCCGCGCCGCCGACACCGGCTCCGTCCGCGCCCGTACCGCCCGGCCCGGCACCGACCGTGCCGCCCAGCGGCGGCTTCATGCAGCCGCCCAACGTGCGGCCCGCCACGCCGCCGCCGGGCACGCCGCCCAGCTTCAGCAGCGCGCCGGTGTCGCGGCCGGATGTGCCGGCCTTGCCACCGGGACCCTATCCACAACGCTACTAGTCCGAGTGACCGCGAATCCCAGGAGCCATGACATGGATGGCGTGGTTCAGATGAGGCGCTGGTTGGTCCCGGCTGTGGCGTGGGTCTTATTGACGCTCGCCAGCGGCTGCGTTTCAGTGCAGTTCCACGCACCGGGCTGGCCTCCCTGTTGGCCCTGGGAAGAACGGCCCCCGATCGGCGAGGTGGGACAAGTGGTTGCCCTCTGGGGCGACGGCGTCGTCATGCAGCCCGACCCGGGCCGCAACGGCCAAATCACCCCGGGCTTCAACGGCAAGGTCTACCTCATCGACGGACAAAAGGGGCAGGCCTTGGGCGCGGATGGCCACCTGGTGGTCTCACTCTTCGATACTTCCGATCCGACTGGCCAGACGCCGCGCGAGGTCTGGGAGATCGATCCCGTAAACCTCAAGAAGGTCTGCCGCAAGGATGGCGTGGGCTGGGGCTATGCCCTCTGGCTGCCCTGGACCACGGCCCACCTGCCCATGCAGCACGTCACGCTGGTGGTGAAGTATCGGCCTGCCAGCGGCCGCGAGGTCTGGAGCACGCCCAGCAACTTCCGGGTTCGCGAGGGGAACGCCCTGCAGCCGGCCAGCAACCTGAATGCCACCACGACGAACGTGGGCCCCACGACTGGGACGCCGTAGCGCTGCCGCTTCGCCCTTGTCGCCCGCCCGCCGGTTCGCCATGCTGATCGTATGCTCCTGCTCAGTGCCGCTGACCTGACGCGCAGCTTCGGCGACCGCCTCATCATTCCCGGGCTGTCGTTCGAACTTTACCATGGCCAGCGCGTGGGGCTCGTGGGGCCGAACGGCGTCGGCAAGACCACGCTCCTCACCCCCCTCGCCGGCCGCGACGCGCCCGATCTGGGCACCATCCGTCTGCATGCGGGCGCCGAGGTCGGCCTGCTCGAACAGCAGCCGCGCTTCGATGCCGACCGCTCGCTGTTCGCCGAGGCCCAGGCCGCCCTCGACCATCTGCGCCAGGCGCAAGCCGAACTGGTCCGCGTCACCGATGCCCTGGCCCAGGCGTCGGACCCTGCCGACCATGAGCGGCTGGCCGCCCGGTATGAACGGCTGCACGAACTGCTCCAGCACCATGACGCCTACAACACCGATCACCATGTTGAGGCCGTTCTTGCCGGGCTGGGCTTCCGCCCCGAGGATCATGAACGCTCCGTGACCACGTTCAGTGGCGGGCAGCAGAGCCGCGTCATGCTGGCCAAGCTGCTGCTTACCGGGCCGGACGGGCTGCTGCTCGACGAGCCGAGCAACCATCTCGACGTGCAGACCACGGAATGGCTCGAAAGCTGGCTCGCCCAGCAAAGCCAGGCGATGCTCATCGTCTCCCATGACCGCATGTTCCTCAACCGCGTCGCCACCCACATCTGGGAACTCGACGGCCAGCGGCTACACCACTACCGCGGCAACTACGACGCCTATGTCCACCAGCGGGTAGAGCGCGTCGCCCTGCAGCAGAAGACCTGGGAAGCGCAGCAGGAGTACATCGCCAAGCAGGAGGAGTACATCCGCCGTGTCCACTATGGCCAGCTCGCCAAGCAGGCCCAGTCGCGGCGGCTGGCGCTTGAGAAGCTGGAGCGCGTCGAACGGCCCGTGGCCATCGACGGTCCCCACATGCGCTTCGTCCCCGAGCGCCGGAGCGGCGACATCGTCCTCGAAGTCCGCGAGTTGAGCAAGTCCTTCGACCGGCCCCTTTTCGAAGGGCTGACCTGCCAACTGCTCCGTGGCCAGCGGCTGGGCATTATGGGACCTAACGGGTGTGGCAAGTCGACCTTGCTCAAGCTCCTTCTGGAACGTGAGCCGCCCACCAGCGGCGTGGCCCAGCTTGGCCATCAGGTCGATATCGGTTACTTCGACCAGCAACTGGATGAGCTGACGGACGATCAGGAGGTCATTCGTGCCGCCTGGCCCGCCGCCGATCCTGAGATGACCGAGCAGAAGATGCGCAACCATCTGGCCACCTTCGGCCTGAAGGGAGACCTCGTTTTCCGGCGAGTAGGGCAGCTCAGCGGTGGTGAGCGAAGCCGGCTCGCGCTCGCCCGGCTCGCTCAATTGCACGTCAACTTGCTCGTCCTGGACGAACCCACGAACCACCTCGACCTCTGGGCCTGCGAAGCACTCGAGGAAGCCCTCCGCGCCTTCGAGGGGAGCGTGATCGTGGTCAGCCACGACCGCTGGCTCCTGAACCGCGTCGCCGATTTGCTGATTGTGTTCGTCCCAGGCCAGCCGCGGCCGCTCGTCGTGCATGGCAACTACGAGACCTACCAGCGCCTGCACGGCCAGGCCTCGTCGACACCGGCCGCCAAGGCCAAGCCGCCGGCCGCCGCCGCTGCCTCGAGCCCAGCGGCCGCGCCCCGTCGTAAACGCCGTTTTCCCTATCGCAAAGTCGAGGAACTCGAAGCCGAGATTGCTGCTGGCGAGGCGGCTGTGCGGGAGCTTGAGGCCCGGCTCGCCGCCCCCGATCTCTACCGCGAGGGGAGCCGGGTCAAAGAGATTACCGCCGAGTTCGAGGCAGCCAAGGTCCGGCTCGCCCATCTGTACGAACATTGGGCCGAGGCCGTCGAGTTCAGCGAGAAGTAAGCACCACTCAGGGCCCGTGGCCGGGAGGTCGCCATGACCATCCTCTTCACCGATCCGGTGTTCCAGCAGCATGAGACCGGGTCGCACCCCGAGACGCCGCGGCGCCTCCGGGCCATCGCTGAGTACGAGGGGTTTCAGCGGCTGGCGGCTCGGACCCACGTCGGGACGATTCAGCCGGCTCCGCTGGCCGCCATTGAACGGGTCCATACCGGCGAGGTCATCGACCAGGCGCGCCGGGTCTGTGCCGCGGGGGGCGGTCACCTGGACGTCGATACGCCCGTCTGTCCAGAGTCGTTCGCCACGGCGCTCGCGGCAGCCGGAGCCGCCTGTGCCGCGGTTGATGCAGTGGTTGGCGGCGGCAATGCCCTGGCTTTGGTCCGTCCGCCCGGCCACCATGCCACGCCGGCCCAGAGCATGGGCTTTTGCCTATTCAACAACATCGCCGTGGCCGCCCGGCACGCTCAGGTCGTACACGGACTCCGGCGCATCCTCATCGTCGATTGGGATGTGCATCACGGCAATGGCACCCAGGATGCATTCTACACCGATGGCGAAGTGCACTTCGTCAGCATCCATCGCTTTCCGTTCTACCCAGGCTCGGGGCGGGCCAGCGAGACGGGCTCGGGGCCAGGCCTGGGAGCCACCCGCAACGTACCGGTCCGGTTCGGCACGTCCCGGTCGGAATTCCTGGCCCAGTTCCAAGGAGCCATCGAAACCCAGACCGCGCGGTGCCAGCCGGAACTCGTGCTCCTCAGTGCCGGTTTCGATGCCCATGCCGAGGACCCGATCGGCTCGCTCGGGCTGGAGGTGGAGGATTTCGGCACGATGACGCGGCAGGTACTGGACGTGGCCGCGGCTCATAGCCAGAGTCGAGTGGTGAGTCTACTCGAAGGCGGCTACCACCTGCTGCGCCTGGCCGAGTGCGTAACGCAGCACCTGGAAGTGCTCCTCGGCCCCGCCGCGGCGGAGTAGATTGCCGATCCCAGCATCGTGTCGCAGATCAAGGCAGTCTAGGGCTGGCGGTCGCCCGGCCCTCCACTCAGTACTGGCCGGACTGCTGGGCGGAGCGCGCTGGCGGGCATAAAACGTTCTCGGTAGATTGAGAACGGATCAACCAAGGAGTGGACTCATGACGAAGCTGGTCAGGATGCTCGCGGTGCTGGTCGCCTTGCTGGCGGGGCTGACGAACGCGGGGGCGGTCGAGGATAAGGCCAACGTCAAGGACCTAGAGGCGATCATCGACGCAGCCATGAAGGCCTACAACGAAGCCGATTGGAAGGCCTTCTTCAAGGACTACTCCAAGGACATGGCGGCCATCGCCTCGGAGCCGACCTTCAAGGCTCTGTACGGTCCCAATGCCGCCATGGGCCAGTTCGGAAAGTTCGTCAAGCGGCTGGAGCTGATCAAGGATCAGTCGGTGCTCGAGGGTGAGAATGTGCTGGCGCACTGGCATGCTGAATTCGCCAAGAACAAGAAGGTTAAGATCAGCGTCAACTTCGTCAAGGAAGACGGCAAGTACCGCATCCAGCAGATCACGCTCGGCAGTTCGTAGGCCGGCCTGTTGGGATCTGGGGCGCGCGGTCGGGCAGCAGTTCATACCGCCAATCGCCACGGTTAAAGCAAAGAGCGGCGGCGCTGGGGCGCCGCCGCTCTCTTCGTGTCCAGGTTACTGTTCCGCCTAGCCGCGATTGCTCACGAGCGCTGGGCTGGCTTGGGGGTGGAAGGTGTCGACCCGCCAGGGGACTTCTTGTTCGAATTGCAACCCACGGCGTTCACGGTCAAGGCAAGAAGCAAAAGGACTAGGAGCGTTCTGGTCATCGTTTGGCTCCGCGGGAAGTCTGCAAGTGGCATCAGTACGCAGGCTGGGCCAGCAACGCATGCCGCACCAACCCAGTCTTGGCGGCTACGCCTTCTTCGCATGCACCTCCACGGCGACCATCTTCTGCCCATCCTTCTTGCAGAGCACCGTCACCTTCTCGTCTGATTGCAGGTCCGAGAGCTTGGCGGGCTTACCGTCGTTGGTGATCTTCGTGTCCTTGTTCACGAAGACGGTCATCTCCTTCTTTTCCACTTCGACAACGAGCGAGTCCTTGCCGACCTTCACGATCTTGCCTTCGTGCTTGACGGGGTCGTTGGGGCCGGCAGCGTAACTCGCCACCGCGAACAGAGCCACGGCCACCAGCAAGCCCAATGCAAACCGAATCATGTCGATCCTCCTTAGGATGCGCGGAGAAGTGAGTTGGCGAAAGCAGCCGTTGCGAACTTCCCCTCTCCCAGCGGCTGCGTCATGGACGTCGCATCAGACCCAAAGCTCTCAGCAACGTGGCCCAAGGCGAATCCCTAAACGGTGGCACGCTACTTGAACTAGCCCGAATCAGGTCCGGCGGTGACGGTCTCGAACATGTCCCATCTACCGCTGGAGCCAGCGTCAGCGGATAATTGCATAAGGCGTGCCAAAATGAGATGTGCGGCGCCAGCCTAGGCGTTTCCCAACCGACCGGTGTTGGTACCGCGTCTGGCATAGTCCTTCAGCGTCGAATCGGGGTGGGGCATCGTGCCCCACTGCGGTAAAGTGCCACAGGGCTTCTCCATGAAACTGGCCATTCGGATTATCGCCGTAACGCTGCTGACAACATTGTTGATGTTGAGCACGGCCATCATCATCCAAATTTCCGCCACCTATCAGGCGTTCGAAGAGCAACAGCGCGAGGCTGCTGCCAACGCGGCGGCGGCGATGGTCGAGCCGCTGCGGGAGGTCTGGGATGCGGAAGGGGCCGACGGCGTCGATCGCGTGTTGGGCCGCGAGAACGTGATGACCCACTCGGGGCGTCACCTACGCTGGGTGTGGTTTGAGAAAGGGGCGCCAGTGGCCAATCAGCCCTTGCTGCCCGAGAAGCGCTGGCCCGCACCCGACGATTATGAGCCGGTGTCGATCATCGACGTGTCGGAGTCGGAGGGACGTCACTTGCACACCTACATTACCGTACCGCTCGTGATGGGTCGGCATGGCGGTCTGGAGGTGACGGAAGCTCTGGAGCCATTGGATCAACTGACCTGGCAACGGCTCCAGATCGACCTGGCGGCGTTGGGCGCGATGGCAGTCGCCTGCTTTGGGTTGGCCTATGGAACGGGACTCTTGTGGATTTCGCGGCCGCTGAATGCGCTCGTTGTCAAGACCCGGCGGATTGCGGAGGGCGATTTCGCCGCGCCCTTGGGCGTCGTCGGGCGTGGCGAATTGGGGGAACTGGCAACCTCCCTCAACGAGATGTCTGAACAATTGGCCCGCCAGCGGGCGACGATTCAGGCTGAGATGGAACAAAGAATAGCCGCCCTACAGCAACTCCGCCATGCAGACCGCTTGAGCACGGTAGGTCGTCTCGCGGCGGGGAACGCTCCAGCGAGCAGCACGCCCCTCAATTTCGTGGGCGGGCGGGCGGGCCCGATCCCCTCCGCGGAGGTGACCG
>CALLZJ010000087.1 GCA_937858435.1 uncultured bacterium | reverse complement strand
GTCGCCGTTGAAGTCGCCAGGGAAGATCGCGAAGCTATCGATGTACCGCTCGGGATTGTAGCCTTCGGGCTGCTTGCTGGGGCGGACGGCGTGGCGCGTCCACGAGGGGGCCTCGTACCACCAGTCGCCGACGACGATGTCCACGAGGCCATTGCGATTGACGTCGAAAGCCGCGATGCCCTCCGAACGGAAGAGCGGCTCGATGACGGTCTTGGTCCAGGTGATGGCGGGCAAACGGGGGGCTCGCTCGGGAGGCAGCGCACAGGCCAGGGCCGTGGCGACGCCCACCAGAGACAGAACCAGCCCGACGCCCGAAGTCCAGCGGCAGGGGATGAGGTTTGGCACGTTCATGGTTGGCACCTATTTTAAAGGCAAGCGTGGCCAACGCAACAGTCCAGACCCAGAATGCGAGGTTGCTCATGAGTTCGGCCGTGGCACCGGTACTGGTCGCAGGTCAATGGCAAGCCGCAGATCGGCTGGGGACCTTTCAGGCCCTAGACCCGACTCGGGGTACGGAATTGCCCACGCTCTTCCCCGTGAGCGGACCCGAGGCCGTGGCGAAGGCCCTGGACGCTGCCGACCGTGCCTTCGCGGACCTCTGCAAATTGCCCGGCGAACGGCGTGCTGCCTTCCTGGAAGCCTTTGCCAACCGGATCGACCGAGTCAAAGAAGAACTGGCGACCGTGGCCCAGCAGGAGACCGGCCTGGCGCGTGACACCCGCCTCATGGGCACCGAAATCCCACGCACCGTCGACCAGATACGTCAAGCGGCCGCGGCCATTCGCGAGCGCTCCTGGTGCCTGGCCACGATCGACACCAAGAACAACCTTCGGTCCATGTACCTGCCCCTGGGGCCAGCCGTCTTGATCGGGCCCAACAACTTTCCGTTCGCTTACAACGCCGTCAGTGGCGGCGACTTCGCGGCAGCCCTGGCTGCGGGCTGCTCGGTCATCGCCAAAGGGCATCCGAGTCATCCCCATACCACGCGTAAGCTGGCCGAGGAGGCCTTCGCGGCCGTGCAAGAGACGGGGCTCCCACCGGCTACCCTCCAGGTCCTCTACCACGTCGAGTCCAGCGAGGGGCAGACGCTCGTCACCGACCGGCGCGTCGGGTCGGTCGCCTTCACCGGTTCGCGGCGGACGGGTCTGCTGCTCAAGTCCATGGCCGACCGGGTGGGCAAGCCCATCTTCCTCGAATTGGGCTCGCTCAATCCGGTGGTCTTGCTGCCAGGTTCGCTGCGTGAACGGTTCGACCAGGTGCTCGAGACTGTGAGCGGCTCCTGCCTTCTGGGCATGGGGCAGTTCTGCACCAACCCCGGGCTGCTCTTCCTCCTTGCGGGAGCCGACGCCGAGCGTTTCCTGGCCGGCATGGTCCAGAAGTACGAGTCCACCCCCACCAGCCCCTTGCTCTCGCGCGTCGTCCAGCAGAACCTCTCGGCGAGCATCGCAGCACTGCGGGCGGCGGGTGCGGAGCTGCTCACGGGCGGCACACCCACGGACTCGGCCCCGATTTCCCATCACCACACGCTCATGACCTGCTCGGGCCGACTGTTCCTGGAGCGCGGCCATGCCTTGCAGCAGGAGGCGTTCGGCAACGCCACGCTCGTCGTGCTCTGTACCGACCTGGCGGAACTCAAGACCGCCCTGGCCAGCCTCGAAGGGCAACTGGCAGGCAGCCTCTTCTCCCACACCGACGGCTCGGAGGATGAGTTGGCCGCCGAAATCGCGGCCTTGCTCCGGCAGCGCGTCGGCCGTCTTCTCAACGACAAGATGACCACGGGCGTAACGGTCAGCGCCGCTCAGTGCCACGGCGGTCCCTACCCCGCGACGGGGCATCCGCATTTCACTGCCGTCGGGTTTCCGGCCAGCATCCGCCGGTTCTGCATGCTGGCCTGCTTTGACAATGTCCGGCAACACCGCCTGCCCAGCGAGCTGCGCGATGAAAACCCCACGGGTCAGATGTGGCGGCTCGTGGACGGCACGTGGACCCGGTAATCCCACGCATTGAGTGGGTTACAACACCAGGGCCAAATTGTCACGATGGATGACTTCCTCGTAGGCGGTCTCGCCCAGAAGGGCGGCCGCCTCTTCCGTGCGTCGACCGGCGATCCGACGCACGGCCACGGCGTCGTAATTGCTCAGCCCCCGTGCAAACTCTTGCCCCGCCTGGTCCACCAGGGCCACCACATCGCCCGTCTCGAAATCCCCAACCACGTCAACCACGCCGATCGGTAGGAGGCTACGGCCGTTCTTCTCGACCGCCCGGCGGGCACCGTCGTCGACAATGAGCCGTCCACGGCATTGGGCGGTCAGGCCGATCCAGCGCTTGCGGGCCGGGAGCAAGCCCCCCTGCGGCAGGAATAGGGTTCCGACGGGCTTGGCCTCCAGGAGATTGGTAAGAATCGTGGGCGACTGGCCATTGGCGATGAGGACACACTCGCCGGCCAGCGTCACGAGCCGAGCCGCCCGCAGCTTGCTGAGCATGCCGCCGCTACCCAGGGCACTGCGCGAAGAGCCCGCGAGCCCGGCAATGTCCGGCGTGATTTCAGGCACGGTCGGAAGCAAGCTGGCCTTGGGATCGACGCGCGGATCGCCGGTATACAGCCCGTCCACCGAGGTCAACATAACGAGCAGCGGTGCCTGGAGCAAATTGGTGACCATGGCCGCCAGTTGGTCATTGTCACCGAACTTGATTTCCGCCACGCTCACGGCGTCGTTCTCGTTGATGATCGGCAGGCAGCCCCACTCGAACAGAGCGTGCAGGGTGTTGCGGACATTCAAGTAGCGCGTCCGATCGTCAAAATCGCTGGCGGTGAGCAGCACTTGGGCTACGGGGCAGTCCCAACGCCGGAAGCAGTCGGCATAGGCGTTCATGAGGGCGCTCTGCCCGACAGCCGCCGCCGCCTGCAAGCGACGGAGATCGGTAGGACGCCGGCCTAATCCCAAGAGGCCCACGCCGGCACCGATGGCTCCCGAACTAACGAGCACGACGCGCCGGCCTGTCTTGACTAGTCGGGCGATTTGCTCCGCAAGTTGGGCCAGGCGCTCGGGGTTCAGCGCTCCGTGGTCGTCAGTCAGCACGTTCGTGCCGACCTTGACAACAAGCGTATGGGCCAGGGCGATGACTTCTTGGCGGACGGGGTCGATCATTCTGTGCTTATGGCCCCACGGGGAAAGTCAACGTCGTCCAGAAGGACTCCCATTCGTGGTCGGCGGCACCGGGGCGGGTCATGTGG
>CALLZJ010000086.1 GCA_937858435.1 uncultured bacterium | reverse complement strand
GCCCGGAGCCGCGTCCGCGCTCCCCCTTCAACTCCCCCAGCCGCCCTCCCGACCGGTCAATCGACTCCGCAGTCTACCAGAATGAACATAAGTATACAACCCGGTTGTGGCCGGGTCTGGGCGGGCCTGCCTCGTGCGTCATAACGAAAAGGCCGACAGGCGCGGCCTGTCAAGCCTCTCGGGTGCATTCTCCTTGGGCCCTCATGAGCAAATCGGCCGGTGCCGCCTACGTCGGGCCGCTACCGATGTACTTCGTCAGCCAGTCGAACACCTCCCGGTGCCAGAGCAGTGAGTTCTGCGGTTTCAGAATCCAATGGTTCTCGTCGGGGAAGTAGACCAGCCGGGCCGGCACGCCCTTCTGCTTGAGCGTGTTGTAATACTCGAAACCCTGGGTGACGGGGACGCGGTAATCCTTCTCGCCATGGAGCACCAGGGTCGGCGTCTTGAAGTTCTGGGCGAAGCGGTTGGCGGACTGGCGGTCCATCCGGTCGTAGTCGTCCCAGGGGAAGCCCCCCAGGGCCCGCTTGCGGCTGACGACGATGTCGGAGGCCATCTGCGAGGCGTAGCTGTAGACGCCGGCATGGCAGACCATGGCCTTGAACTTGTCGGTATGGCCGTTGAGATAGGCCATCATGTAGCCGCCGTAGCTGGCCCCGGCGGCGGCCATGCGTTCCTTGTCCACCGAGGGCTGTGGCTCCGGCCGGGGGGTCGTCTCGAGGATGTCGGCCAGGGCCTGGGTGCCAGAGTCGCCAGTGATGCTGCCGGTGAACTCCGGCCCAAAGCCGGACGAGCCATGGAAGTTGACGATGGTCACGACCCAGCCCTGGGCGGCCCAAAGGCGTGGGTTCCAGCGGAAGCTCCAGTCGTTGGTGAAGGCGTTGTGGGGCCCGCCATGGACCATCTGCACGAGGGGCCACTTTCGGCTCGGATCGAAGTCGGGGGGATAGATGATGAAGGTCTGAATCTCCTTGCCTTCAAAGCCGGGGAGTTGGCGCTCCTCGATCTTGCAAGCGGGCCAGGCGTCGATGGTCTCCTGGTCGAAGTGGCTCAAGGGGCGGGCCTCGGCGGCCTTCTCGAGATCGAGGGGCTGGGTCATGAGGCGGGGCGGGGCGCAGAAGCTCGAGCGGAGGAAGACGGCGGTGCCGCTGCTGGCGGCCAGGCCGCGGTCGGAGGGGCCGGCCGTGAAGGGCTGGGGCGTGCCGGCCTTGGGACCGGAGCGCGGGGCGAAGTAGCAGCGCGTGCCGCCATCGCGCTCGGCCTCGAACAGGAAGATCGGCGTGCCCGCCGCACAGGTGGCGAAGGTCGGATTGCTGACGGAGCGGTCGAACTGGGTCAGAGCGGAGCCGATGGCACCGGAGGAGCGTTCGATCAACATCAGGTCGGTCTGATCGGCATAGAAGAACTTCGTGCGTTGGCGAAGGAAAGCGATCTGCTGACCATCCGGGCTGTAGACGGGACTCGTGTCGTTGGCGGGGTTGTCGGTCGTGAGGTTCTTGGCCTCCTGGCGGGCTCTTGGGCCTGCACCGGGATCGGCAACGTGAACAGGTCATGATTGAGATCCAGACCGATCTCTTTCACGTTCTCGCTGACAAAGCAAAGCTCGCGGCCGTCGGGTGACACGTCATAGTCACGGTCGCTCGGCTCGTAGGGCGGCAGGTGGCGGCCGCTCCCCGCCAGCAGGTTGCGATGCTGGCCGGTGGTGAAGTCGACGGTGAAGACGTGGGGACGCCGGCCGTCGGCGATCCAGCGATCCCAGTAGCGATAGGTCGCATCGTCGATGACCATGGCCTTGGATTTGCGATCCTTAAGTTCCTTGTCGCGCTGGCGATGGGCGGCATCGTCGGGGGTATCGGGCCAGGTCCAGCCAATGAAGAAGAGCTTGAGACCGTCGCGGGCCCACTTCAGCCCCGAGGGGGCAAAGGGGAGCGACGTCAGCCGACGGGCCTCGCCGCCGCTGGGGTTGATGACGTAAATCTGCGGCTGCTCGTCGGTGCCGCGCTTGGAGATGAAGGCGATCTGGTCGCCGGTGGGGGACCACTTGGGGCTGCTGTTCTTGCCGCCGCTCTGGGTGAGCTGCCGTTTGGTCTGGCCGTCGGTGCTGAAGAGCCAGATTTCGGAGAAGGACTCATCCTTGTCGATGTCCCAGCGGGTGACTTCGAGGGCGCACCACTGGCCGTCGGGGGAGAGGGTCGGCGGTCCGAGCCGCTGCAAGCGCCAAAGACTCTCGGCGGTCAAGGCTGAACTGGCGGGGCGTTCCTGAGCCTGGACGGCCGCCAGACCCGAAACGGCGACAAGAAGACAAGCCCAGCGACAAGACAAACGGCACAGCATGACGGTAGCCCTCGGGAGTGAATCGGCCTCCCATGGTGGCACACGGGGGCGGCAAGATCAAGGATTTGCGGCTGGCGAGGAGCGGTGTCGGACCAGGTTTCTCAGTCCAGGTGCGGCGCTGGCTGCTCAAGGAGGGGAAAGGCATGGCCGGTCATGGTGGGCGTTCCTATCATGCAGGCGTCAGGTGCCTCGGCCTTGGCCGGGGAGAATAGGGAAGACGGTGCGAATCCGTCGCGGGGCCGCCGCTGTGATCGGCCAGGCTGTCCGCCGCATGCCACTGTGACATCTTCATGTCATGGGAAGGCGCGGGCAGCCGCAGAGAGCCGTAAGCCAGAAGACCTGCCTGACGCCGAGCGAATCCAGCCGTCCGCTGGGTCCGACGCTCGGCTCACTGTTGCGACGCTTCGGCCACGAGCGGCGACAGGCAGGCGCCTTCCTGGCGTCATGACCCGTCACCCCTTGCATTCAGGCCGACGTCCGCCTTTCGCCCGTGCCGGCGGAAAGGTGTGCCATGCGCCCGCGTCGGCTCCGGTCTGGCTTCACGCTCGTCGAGACGCTCGTCGTCATCGCGATCGTGGCCGTTCTCCTGGCGTTGCTCCTACCCGCGGTCCAGCGGGTGCGGGGGGCGGCGTCGCGGCTGCAGTGCCTCAACCACCTCAAGCAGATCGGCATCGCCTGCCACCATTACCACAACGACTACGGCACCTTGCCCCCCGGCGGGATCGAGTGGCGGCCGCCCGGCAACACGACCAACCGCCAGCTCGCCTGGAGCGCCTTCATCCTGCCCTACATCGAACAGGATGGCATTCGGCGCCGCCTCGACTTCAGCCAACCCTTCGATAGCCCGATCAACGCACCGGCGGCGGCCCAGGTCATCCGCATCTACCTTTGTCCCAACTCGCGGCGGGTGGAGCCGACGGGCCGTGGGCGGGGGGCGGTCCGCCATGGCGGCCTCCTCCGCCGGGGGCGCACCCACCCCCACCAGCCCCCC
>CALLZJ010000085.1 GCA_937858435.1 uncultured bacterium | reverse complement strand
ATTGTCGGAGATGACCACGAGCCGAGCCCGGACCCAGTCGGCCAGGGCGGGGGTGTTGGCGGCCGGCGAGCCATGATGCGGAGCCACCAGCACGTCGGCCGGCCAGGGCGGACCGGCCAACACCTGACCCAGCCCCGGCGGTTCCAGGTCCCCGGTGAGCAACAGCCGCAGCCCATCCCCGGGGATGCCCAGGACCAAGCTGCGGGCGTTCTCGGGGCCGGGCGGTCCGTCGGCAGGCGGATGGAGCACTTCGAGACGGAGCGTCCCGGCCTGCAGGACCTGGCCGCGCTGCAAGACCCGGAGCGGTGTTCGCCGCCGCTCCAGCAGGTCCATCACCAGTCGCACCCCGGCAATGGTCTTGTCGGCAAAGGTGGGGTTCATGGTCACCTGGCCGATCTGGAAGCGCTCGAGCAGCGCGGGCAGTCCATTGAAGTGATCCAGGTCGGCATGGGAGAGGAAGACCTCATCGATCCGCGTGTGGCCCCGGCTCCAGAGGAAGGGGGCGATGACCTGCGTGGCCGCCTCCGGTCCGCCCAGTGAGCCCGCATCGAAGAGGAACACGCGCCCCTCAGGCGACTCGACGACGGCGGCATTGCCATGGCCCACGGCCAGGACGGTGACCTGAGCCTCGGCCGGCCGCAGCACCGCCGCCCCCAGAGTGCCAGCCAGCCAGAGCCCCAGCGCCAGGCCGAAGGCACGCCAGTAACGCAGCCCCCAGCCCGTGGCCAGCCCCGTGATCGTGAGGGTGTAGAAGAGCGCGAGTGCCAGCGGTCCTGGCCCCACGACATACCACCAGGCTCCGGGCAGTTCGGCCGCCCAGCCCACGATCGTGCTGCCCGACTGCAGCGCCCAGCCCACCAGCCACCCCAGCGGCGCGGCCGCCCCGGCGCCGCCGAGCGTGGCCACCACGAGCAAGAGAAAACCACCCATCAGCGTCACGGCCGTGAGCAGGGCGAGCGGCGGACCGATGAGCACGGCCACTGGCGTGAAGAGGTGAAACCGCGCTGCCACCAGGGGCGCGACGAGAAGCCAGACCAGCAGCGTGGCCAGGTAAGCACCGAGCAACCACCAGCCGCACGCCAGCCCCACCGTCAGCCAGAGAGGCCGCTGGCGGCGTCGCAGTCGTTCGAGGGGATCGGACTCGGCGGCGGGGCGGGCTAGCGGGCCGACCAATTGCATGAGGCCCAGCACGGCCACGAAAGACAACTGCGTGCCGGTCTGAAACGGCTCCGAGGGCTGAAGGATGAAGAGCAGCAGCCACGCCAAGGCCAGGCTGTTGAGCGGCTGGGCTCGCCGTCCCAGCAGCAGGGCCAGACTGAAAGTAACCACCAGGACCGTCGCCCGCACCACCGGCGGCCTGGCCCCCGTCAGCAACGCATAGAAGATGATGAAGGCGATCAGGAGCACGGCCCGGCGGCGCGGCGAGCCACGTCCCAACCGCAGGAGCACGTTGAGCCCCAGGCACAGGATGACCAGGTGCTGGCCGGAGATGGCCAGGACATGATAGACCCCGGTCCGCTGGTAGGCTTCGTAGATGGATGGATCGAGGGCTGTCTGATCGCCGAGCAGAATGGCTCGGGCCAGGCCGAGGCTGGTGCCGCGCAGGTGCTGGGCCAGGTGTTCCCGGGCCCCGACGCGGATGGCGGCGAGCAGCCCGAACAAGGACACCGGCGCATCGCCCGCGGCCCAGGGGGTGACCGCCGCGGAACTCTTGGCAGTCAGGTGAGCGAAGATGCCGCGGTCGGCCCAGCTTTGCCGATGGTCGGCCTCGCCGGGATTGCTCGGTTCGGGCGGCGGGCCGAGTCGGCCCAGAATCTCCAAACCGCTGCCCACGGCGTAGCCGTGCAGTTCGCCCCCGACCCAGACCCGCAGCCGGCCGCCCACGGGTTGCCAGGCATCGCCCTGATCGAGCGCCAGGGCGGCACAATGGAGGATCGTCTCCGGCTCGCCCCGCATGGAGCGGAGTTCGGGATGGTCGGGAAACCGCACCTGGGGTTCGGCCAACAGCCGGCAGCGGACCCGGGCCAGGGGGCGCTCCGCCGTGGCCCAGTGGCCTAGGTCATCGGCCCGCGGTTGCCGCGTGACGACGAGAGCACAGGCGGCGAGCAGGGCGATGGTGGTCAGCAGAGCCGCGCCGGCGACGCGGTCCGCACCCCGCCGCCGCGCCCCGAGCCAAAGCGCGCCCATCAGCAGAGCCGCGCCGGCCCAGGCGGTGGCCGGCAAAGGCGGTGCCCACGGGGCGAGGAGCGCGCCCGCCGTCGCCGCCACGGCCACGGGCAGCAGCGGAGCGGAGCGCCAGCCCGGCAGCATTCAATTCAGCTCCGAGGCTTCCGCCTGTTCGATGATGAAGAAGAAGTCCTCGGGATCGGTGCGGTTGAGGCGCAGCCGCCCCGTGACCTGCAGCACATTGCGGGTGAGCGGCACGCTTTTGTCCCCCGCCATTTCCACAAGCACGATGCCGGTCACCTCGGGCATCTCGCAGTACCAGCAGCCCACGGGCATCTCGACAATCAGGAAGACGGCCGCTTCCAGATCATCGGTCACGGGATGCATGAAACCCGTCAGCGAGACCTTGCAGCCCTCCAACTCTTCGAGGTACTTGGTGAACGTCGGGCGGTAGCGGCGGTCGACGGTCGTCTGGAGGAAGACGCCCCAGGGCACGGCGTTGACTTCGGTCTTGGACACGAGCGGCAGATCACGCGTGTCGTAGCGTTCGAGGCGCAGCGGCCGCCGCGACTTGAAGCCGATCACCGACCGGTGGCCCTCGTGGGCGGCCTGCTGCACCTTCAGGTTGAGCAACTCGCGGCGATCTTGCTCCGTGATCAGGTTCCGAATCTTGAGCCGGTGGGCACGCAGGTCTGGGTGGCTCAGGCCGAACTCGCCCACGGCGATTTCGAGCATGTCGCGGCCGCCACGCAGATCGCCCAGGGCGGCAGCCAACTCGCCAAGTTGCCACAAGAGCAGCCCGTCGCTCGGCAGCCAAATGAGCAGTTGCTGAGTGGCGGCGAGAGCATCAGGCGGCAGGGCCGGCTGGGTGCCAGGTTCGAGCCGGACGCCGAAGAGATCGTCGAGGCCGCCCCGGGCCGTGCGGCGTCCGCGGACCAGTTTCCAGTGCAGTTCTTCCACCCGCTGCTTGGCCGGGGGCGCGAGCCGGACCGCTTCCTTGAGATAGACCTCGGCCTGGTCCAGATCGCCCGCCAGTTGCCAGGCCGTGCCCAGATTCGCCGTCAGGCGGAAGTGGTCGGGCTGGGCCGCATGCGCAGGACGTAGCACCGCTAGCGCCTGGGGCACCTGGCCCAGCCGGACCAAGAGCGCTCCCAGGTCCGCGGCCTCGTCCGCCGATAGCGAGCGCGTCCGGGCCAGGGCCTTGAGGGCGTCGGCCGCCTCGGAGTATTGCAGCCGCAGATCGCTGGCAGGAATCGCGCCCGTGCCCGGCACGGCACAGCTTCGCAGCAGCCTGAGGTCGGACAACAGCCCGCCCCACTGGGCCGGCAGTTCGTTCTGATGTTCGCCCGAGTAGTAGAGCCCGGCCTGGAGCGGTCCCGCCGCCGCTCCCCAGACCAGCCCGACCAGCATGATGACGAATCGAGATGGCACGCGCGCTGCTCCCGCCGGCCGGCCCCGCTTACCGAGGCGCGACCAGGAAGGTGGGCACGGTCGAACCGCCGCCCGCCGTGACGTTCAAAAGGTCTTCCGTGGAGATCCGACAGAGACTGCCTTCCATGTAGGTCCCATGGATGATGTAGGGATCGGTATCGACCATGCGGTCGACGATGCGGAGCGCGCCGTCGTTGGCGTCGGGGTAGGGCTCCTTGGGCAGCCGCACCCGGTCTTGCACGATGTAAGGCGTGGCCAGGGCCGTTCGGATTGCCTGCTCCCAGGTCGCCGCGTCCACCGTCCAGCCGAGCACGATCCCCTTGCCGCCGTAGTCGTCGTTGGGCTTGAGCACGAGTCGCTCGCGCTGGCGGCCGATGTATTCGACCAGATCGACCGACTGGCCGCTGGGGTCCTCGGTACGGCGTGCTTCCACGGTGCGTGTCCAGGGAATATGGGCGGCCACCGCTTCCCATTCCTCGGCGGCGAGCAGATGCCGATTCCGCTCGTCGCTGAGCACCGCGAAGCTGGCCTTTTTGAAGAGCACCTTGCAGCGGAAGGGATTGATCATGCAGACCTGCCGGGCCCGCACCGCCCGCACCACCGGATGGTTCAGACCGCCCCGCTCTATGAGTTCGCTGATGAGCACGCGCTTGTAGATCAGGTCGATCGGCTTGCCCTCGGCCCACAGCTTGCCGTCCTTCAGTTCCACTTCGCGAGGATCGGCGATGACGCTGTCGATGCCGTAGTGCTTGAAGCACTCGTCAAACAGGCGGAACTCGCTGTAGGTCGGCACTTCTTTCCAGTCGAGGATGGCGATCCGGGGCAGGTCCCGCCGCCCCGCCCATTCCGCGTAGCTCTCGAGCAACGCCCGCACTACGCCGATGTGCGTCGGCAGGCTGAACGTCTGCCAGCGCTTGGCGAACTCACGCATGACCGGCATGCCGTGAAAGAGCCGGATCAGGGCATGGTTGTACATCGCCCCGGCCGGCGTCTCCGAGTTAAACTCCGTGAACTTCAGCTCATCTTCCGAGACATAGAAAGCGTCGAGCCGGGAGGTCGGGTAGGCACAGGCGAAGCCCGGATCGTCCTGGACCAGTTCCTCCTCCTCGGGAGTGAGGCCGAACTGCCGCCGCACCGCCGGGTCGGCCAGCGCCGCCGCCTGCATCTTGGCGAACGCCTGGGCGAGCAGCTTGACCCGGGCCCGCAGGAAGTCGTACTGCGGCACGCTCATGAGCCGGGGCCGCAGCACGCTGCATAGCGGCCGCTCGCCGAAGTACAGGCCATGTTGCTGTTGATAACGCTCAAGATGGGCCTGGGCATCGGCGGCCCAGCCCGCGTCCAGGAGATCATGGTAATGGGCGACGGCATCGGTCACGGCAAAGCTCCAACCCGACGAGAAGTGCCAACGGTTTCGACGCGCGGTTGGGTGTGATCGGCCCCGCCGAGTCACTCGGCAGGCCCGGTCGGTCCCGCGTCTCTGCCTTGATCGTACTGCCTGATCGGCCGCGATGCGAGACCCAATCACGGCGGCCGACGACCGAGCGAATCTCGGGTCGCTGGTCGCCCGTCACTTCGCTAGAATGGTGAACGAGCATGGCCGCGGGACTGTCAATTAGCTACAGTCTCGATGCCGGAGAGGTGCCAGAGTGGTTGATTGGGCCGGTCTCGAAAACCGGTGTGCCGGCAACGGTACCGGGGGTTCGAATCCCCCCCTCTCCGCTGTATAGTGTGATGTAGGTTGATGCAGCCCAGCGCGAGAAGCCCCGCTTTCGTCGGGGCTTCTTGCGTTTTCTGGCTTCAACTCGGCTACGGATGGCAGGCCCGATACGCGGCGGGCTCATGCGGCACAGTCGGACCCGGCGCTCGTGGGTTCGCGGTGACCGCTACGGCAGGACGGTGGTGGGTTCTTCTTCAATGACGGGGTCGGGGCCGAGGTTGCTACGGACCTCGACGCGGAAGCGGCCGTCGCCCGGTGCCGCACCCTGCACGACGATCGTGTAGACGAGTTGCGTCGTGGGGATCAGACCGTCACGCGGCGGGAAGACGATCCGATTGCCTTCGATCTGGCCGCGATTGCCATCAGGTCCGTCGGCCTGGAGGATGCGCAGCTCCGAAGAGCCGGTGCAGACGACCTCGATGCCGTTGGCCACAAGCGAGCCGGTGTTGGTGAGGCGGAGCTGATAGGTGGTCTGTTCGCCGACGCGGATGGGGTCGGCGGTGTCGGTCATTTCCATGAGCAGGGCCGGCACGCCGCGGAACAACCGGTGCGTCGGCAGCACCAACATCCCGGGA
>CALLZJ010000084.1 GCA_937858435.1 uncultured bacterium | reverse complement strand
ACTTGTCTACCTCGACGCCGTTTACTCACTCCATCTGCCCCAGTGGCCGATTTGGATCGCCAGTTCTCTACTCACGGCAGGCTGGCTCCTCATTGTCTGGTTCTTTCGCGATCCGCCCCGCCGCATTCCCGACGACCCCACCGTCCTGGTCAGCCCGGCCGACGGCACCATCACCGACGTGGGCGAAGTGTCCGACCCTGACTTTCCGGGCGGCAAGGCGTTTCGCATTGGCATTTTCCTCTCGATCTTCAACGTTCACGTCAACCGCTCACCCCGGGCTGCCAAGGTCACCGCGCTGCGTTACTTCCCTGGCCGTTTTCGCAATGCCATGAGCAAGGAATGCGCCACCGAGAACGAGCAACTCTGGATCGACCTGATCGACGTGCAACTGGCCATCCCGCTCCGGGTCAAGCAGATCGCCGGGGCTATTGCGCGGCGGATCGTTTGCTGGCTGAAACCGGGGGATACCCTCGAGACCGGTGAGCGCTTCGGCATGATCAAGGTCGGCTCACGGACCGAGCTTTATCTGCCGACTGACATCCCGTTCAAGATCGCCGTCCGCGTGGGCATGAAGGTCAAGGGCGGCTCAACGGTGCTCCTGCGCTTCCATGCCGCCACGGTGCAGGAACGGCTCAAGCCTTCCTCGTCCATCGTTCAGATTTGACCCACGACGCCGATCTAGGGTGCCAGTCGCTGCATGACCCAGGCAGCCGTCTCCGAAGTGCGCGTGAAGAGCAATCGATCGTGCAGTCGGCTCTCGCGCCCCTGCCAGAACTCGATGTGGTCCGGAACCAGGCGATAGCCGCCCCACTGCGGCGGACGCGGGATCGGCCCCGAGCCAAAACGCTCGGCCACCTCGGCGACCAGCCTCTCCAGTTCAATCCGGTTCGGAATCACCTCGCTCTGGGCCGACGCCCAGGCCGCCAGTTGACTCCCACGCGGCCGGGCTGCGAAATAGGCGTCTGACTCCGACGCCGACACCGGCTCGACACGCCCCTCGACGCGCACTTGCCGCTCCAGTTCGGCCCAGTAGAAGACCAGGGCGGCCCGGGAGCGGTCGGCCAACTCGCGCCCTTTACGGCTGGTGTAGTTCGTGAAGAAGCTGAAGCCCTTGGCGTCGGCCTGACGCAGCAACACGATCCGCGCGGCGGGCCGGCCGTCTGCTCCCACCGTGGCGAGGGTCATGGCGTAGGGCTCGAGCACCTCGGCCTTGAGGGCTTCAGTGAGCCAACCATGAAATTGGACAAGCGGGTCAGCCTCGACATGGCGCTCGTCGAGTTCCCCCTGACGGTACTCCCGCCGCCGGTCCGCGAGATTCATGGCTCATCCTCCTCTGAGAGCGGGCCGTGATCCGCGAGGACGCGGCGGCAATTGGCTCCCCTCGGCCGGCACGCGAAACAGCCGTACGTTCCCCTTGAACGGCCGGAAGGACAGCCGCTCGGGATGCTCGAGCACGAAACCGACGAGTTCGGGCCGATACCAATCGGCCTCGTTGCGGTGCCGCTCGGCGTCGGCCAGAAATAGGGACCGGTCGCGATAGTTGCGGCACTCTACCAGGTTCACTGCGCCGATGATGCCGCCGGACATCTCGACCATTTCACCCATGGCGGACGTCACCAGCCGCCAACCCTCATTCCGGACATCGGGCACTCGGGCCGCGTGGATGAGCAGCCGCCCCCGGTACGCGGTGGCCCAGCGGCGAATCTCGATCGTCTTCACCCCATGCAGAATGAGCGTGGCCCAGGGCTGCTTGATCGACAGGGCGTAGGTCCATTCGCAAGGAGACGTCGGCAGCGTCAAGGCGTTCACACCCCAAGAGAAGTCCGGCCCGCTCCTGGGCAACCTAGCAGCCCGGGGCGCCAGAGCCAAGGGCGACAACGGTGCAGCCCGGCCGCCGCCGCGACTTCCGAGTTTTTCATTGACCATTGATCGAACGTGCGGCACGCTGAATGGACGTTGATCCATCTCATCCCTCGGCCCCGCAGAACGCATGCCTACTCTGGAACTGATGAAGACGCGGCTACGACTGGAGGAGAGCGAGCTGGTCCAGCTCAATGCCAACGGCAACCCAGTCATGCGCTTGCCGCTCGCCAAGGTGAAGCGGCTCGAGTTCCGCCGCGTCCTCGAACCCATCGGACTGGCCTTCCTCACCGTCGGGCTGGTCCTCTGGTGCATTGGATTCTTCGTCAGCGAAAACAACATCGTCTCCACGCTCCTGTACGTGGGGGCCGTTCTGGTCGCCGCCTTCGGGCTGCTCGGCATCTTGAGCGATCGCATCTTCATCCAGACCGACTCGACGCATCTCTTGCTCGAATGTCCCGATCCTTCGTCTGAAGGGCAAGGGTTTGTGCTCAGCGCAAACCACATCCTAAATCCCGAGCCGAGCCCGCAGGAGCCGTCAGCGTGACCCACTCCGCGGCCGATCGGGACCTGGGCTTCGGCATCGTCGGCTGCGGGCTGGTGGCCCCGTTTCACGTTGCCGCCCTAAGGCAGATCCCTGGCTGCCGCGTGGTCGCCCTGCAGAGTCGGCGGCGTGAGAATGCCGAGCGCGTAGCCGCCGCGATCGACTCCGCCCCGACCCTCTACTCCGATCTGGCTGCTTTTCTGCGTCACCCGGGGCTCGACGTTGTCTGTATCTGCACCCCGAGCGGCAACCATTTGGAACCCGCGCAGGCCGCCGCCGCCGCCGGCAAGCACGTCGTCGTCGAGAAGCCCCTGGAGATCACGCTCGAGCGGTGCGACGCCCTCATCGCCGCCTGTGCCGGGGCCGGCGTCCGGCTCATGACGATCTTCCCAGCTCGGTTCGCACCGGCCAGCGAAGCTGCGCGGGCTGCCCTCCATGCCGGTCGGTTGGGCCGCCTCACCCTTGCCGAGGCCTCTTGCAAATGGTGGCGAACCCAGGCCTACTACGACGACGGCGGCTGGAAGGGAACCCGGGCCCTCGACGGCGGCGGTGCCCTCATGAACCAGGCCATCCACACCGTCGATCTCTTGCTCTGGTTGGCCGGCCCGGTTCACTCGGTCTTCGGCTTCACGTCCTGTCTGGCCCATGAACGGATCGAGGTCGAGGACACGGCCGTCGGCTGTCTGCAGTTCGCAAGTGGCGCGCTGGGTGTCATCCAGGCCGCCACCAGCGCCTACCCTGGCTTACCACGCTCCGTCGCCCTGCATGGATCGGCCGGCACGATCGTGCTGGAAGAAGAGAACCTGCGCCGCTGGGAGTTCGCCCAGGCCGGGCCAGCAGATGACGAACTGCGGCAGCGGCTGGCCGTGCCCACGGGGGGCAGCGGAGCGAGCGACCCGGCCGGCATCTCCGCCGAGCCGCACCGCCGACAGTTGGCTGCCTTCGTCGCCGCCCTACGGGAAGGCCGGCCCAGCCCCGCCGCCGACGCCGAAGGACGTCGGGCTGTGGAGTTGATCCTCGCTCTCTACGAATCCGCCCGCCTGGGTCAGCCAGTCAAACTGGCGAACTAGACATCAAAGCGGACCGCCTCCGTGCTTGAGGGTCCAAGGCCCTATCAGTTCTCTGTAGGTAGGGTGATCGACCAGCCCAAGTCGGCAAGTTGCTGCATCAAAGTGGCGCGTTCGGCCGCCACGACGGCCAGTGTCGTCGGTCCGAGCCGTGCTTGCAAATAGACCCGTGTGGCAGGCCATTGCCAGAGTGCCTCAGCCAGTTCGACCGTGGGGGTGTGCAGCACCCAGGTCTCGGCGAGGTTCAGGGGCAGGCCATCCCCGCCGCCGCGCAGCAACCGGACCGTGGCGGGCAGGGGACAACCGCAGCGGCGCTGGAACCACTCCTCCAATGGCCGATCGCCCCACCCCGAAGCGGAAGCTCGGGCCAACGACGCCGGCGTGAGTCGATACTGCCGCACGTCCAGCCCCGTGTCCGGGCTCGGCTCGGCAAATCGCTCCAGCTCCGCCTCGAGCAGCAGGTCCGACTTGGCCCGGTCCACGGTCAAGGTCACGCCATCCTCGGCGATCCGGACGCAGACGTCGGGCGGCTGGCGATAGTCGCGATTGGCCAGAATGCGCAGCCGCTGCAGGTCGAGTTCGCTCTCATGGGCCACGAGCAAGAGGCGATCGGTGATGCGCTGGCCCGCCAGGCCCCGCCCCTGGGCCGCTTCGAGGTCGGCGACCGACGTGAACTCCACCAGCACCGCCTGGCGGTAGAGGCTGAGTCGTTCGCGTTTGCCGGCCCACGTCCGCAGCGCTTGCTGCACGGGGGCGGGCAGCTCTCGGCTGCCATGGGCCTGAAGCAGTTGTTCCAGCCGGTCCAATGTCAGCCCGGCCTCCATGCCCCGATAGACCGTCGCCGGCTCCAGCCGCAGTGTGCATGCGGACCCCAGGCTGGTCCAGCGGGCACACTTCGACAGCTCGGCGATCAGGGCGGGGTTCAGCCCTTGACGGTAGGCGATGATCTCGAGGTTGGGCTGCACCAGGAGTGTCTTGGGAAACTCCGGGCCGGGCGGCACGGATGAGAGCGACAAGATGGCCCGACCTAAAGGGCTCAGACGCACCAACACTTCACCCGGCTGGCGCACGGCCGTCTGCGTCAGCCGCAGCTCCCAGGCCCAACCTGCGAGAAACGCCTCCAGCCCAGCGGTGAAGCGGTCGACATTTCCCGAAGCGTTTGTCCCGTCGTTTGGGCTCCATGTCAGGCCACGCTCGGTGAACCAGCGGGCCAAGCTCGGCACGGGCGTCCAACCCTCGGGCGGCAGGTCATGGAGCACAGCCAGGGCCAGCACCATGAGCGGCGCGTGCGAGCGGATCGGGAGCGGTCCCTCGAACTCCAGGTCAGACCAAGTCGGGAAGTAGTCGAGGGACGTCGTATCCGCCCAGAGTCGCCGGAGGCATTCGACCAGATCGCCGCTGGACCAGACTTCGGACCAGCTCCCCGGCCCGACGGTCATGTCCTCGATCTGGAGCAGTCCCTCCGCCACGGCCATCTCGAGAACCAGCCGGGGGAAGTCGGCGATCTCGACCAAGGCGCCGGGACGCTCCGCCAACAGCGGTTGTTGCAGCCGCTGCTGACACTTCTTGAAAAGCGATCGGCCCTGGGTCAGGCGAAGCGGCGCCTCGGCCACTTCCTGCCACAGGGCACCCATGCGCAGCAAAACCTCCAGCCCGTCGGCCTCGCGCGGCGCCAGTTCGTCGGATCGGATCAACTCGGCCGGCGGGGGCAAGCCGCCTTCACGCCAACGGGCCACGCGGCTCAGCACCGCGGGGGGACACAGAAGCGGTACACCCCGGCCCAGGCTGGCCAACAGGACTTCTTCCGGCGAGCTGAACGAGGCGGTCTCCGACTCCGAGACCGCAGGCAGCAAGAGTCCCCGCTCGATCAGCTCCCGGAGCACGCCAGTGTCCTGGGTCTGTTGCAAGAGGCCGTGCAGACTCAGCAGATCGACCGCGGCCCAAGCCGACCGGTGACCCACATGGGCCATCATGAGAATCTCAAGGGCAGCGGCAGGAAGTTTGCGAAGAGCCCGGTCGATGAGGACGGGATTGGCGTAGGCCGCCAGCAGCTTGGTCCGCACCTTGGCTTCGGAGCGGTCCACCTGTCCGCCGACCAGATGGCGCGCAAGCTGCTTGACCAGCGCAGGCGAACAGCGCTCCAGACTGCCTTGGATCAGACTGGTGGCCTGGTCGTCGGAGGAAAGGTTAGGAACGTGACGCGGCAGGTTCGGCCTCCAGCACCGAGGCGCACCGGCCGGGCGCGCCACTTCTCCATCCTACGGAAGCTTTCAAGACCGGGCGCGCCCCGTCCTAGCCCGTTGACAGAGAGCCAGGCTGACCGGGGAAGAGCGAATGGCAGGCGGCGATCAGGGCGGCCACGTGTTCCTGGT
>CALLZJ010000083.1 GCA_937858435.1 uncultured bacterium | reverse complement strand
TCTGATCCTGACCCTGGCCGGGCTGCTGGTCGGGCTTCTGCTCCGGCTGGCCCTGCCCCGCCTTCGGGTCCTGCTTCTGATCCTGACCCTGGCCGGGCTGCTGGTCGGGCTTCTGCTCCGGCTGACCCTGCCCCGGTTCCTGTTGCTGGGGTTTCTGCTCAGGGTCCTGCGGCATGTCGCGGTTTTCGCGCTCCATCCGATCGCGCCGTTGCTGGTCGGCCCGCTGCTCCTCTTGCTGGGCCTTTTGCTCTTGTTGCTTCCGCTCCTCGGGCTCGATGGGCGTCTTGATGGCGATCTCGATCGTCTGCGATCGGCCCACGTTGGGCTTGGGCTCGCAGGCATCGGTCGCTTCGACCCAAAGTTCGAGCACTTCGCCGCCGCGCAGAACGAAGGGCGCGACCGGCTCGACCTTGTCCTCCTGGCGCTGAACTGTCATCAACTTGGAGAGGTCGAGCGTGAGTTGGAAGTCGACCGGTGCCGGGGCGTACCCCGAGGCACGTTGATTCACCTCTTCGAACCACTTGCTGTCCACAAACCCCAGGTCGCCCGGACTGTCTTTCTGACGGATAACCAGGCGCACGGAGCCAACGGCCACGTCGTCAAAAACCCGCCCGAGGACGGGAACGACGTCATTGGCGGCCAGTTCGATCCGCTGGAATTGACCAGGCACCAAGACCTGTTCGCCAACCTGGCGAATGTCGACCTGGGGGGCCGAATCGGCCTCGACCTCGATGGGATACTCGGGAGACACACCTTGCTTGCCGTCGGCACTGTTGAGCACGAGGCGGTAACGGCCTTGCTGCCGCAGAGCATCGGCGATTTCCCAGGGCTGGTCGAGCACGAGGCGGCGCTGGTCCACTCGGTGCGTGTCGGGAGCTGGGACGAGCTTGAACGTGCTGGTGATGGCCAGCCGCTGATCGTTGTTGAGAGCCAGGACCTCGAGCCGACCATCCACGACGGGCTGATCGGCCGTCACGCCAAAGGCGACCTGGGTGCCCACCAAAGCGCGGATGGGCGCAAAGGCTTGGCGCTGGGGTCGACGGCCCGTGTAGGCCGGGAAGGTCAACGTGATGTCCACGTCGCTGACGGTGGGCGGCTTGCGCGAAACGACAACGAGCCGGCCCTGCCGGGTGCGGCCATCGCCCGCCATGACGCGGAAAAAGAGTCCATCGGCGGGGGTCAAATCGCCTCCCAGAGGCAGCCGCCCCTCTTCGCGGCGGGCCGCGCCCCGGGGGGGGAAGGAAAGGAGTTGGGGGGGGGGGGCTTTCCAGGGTGCGCTGGTATTCGAGGAAGACGTCATCGGGCACCAGGCCATGGATGCGGACGGCAAAAGGGACAGGCTCGCCGGCCGCCACCTCATGGACCAGGATCTCGGGCGTGTCCGGGTCGGGCGGCACCGGATCGGCCACGGGCAGAATGAGTTCGATGCGAGTATGGGTTGGAATGGCCGCATCCATGAACGGCAACAAGGCCCGCTTGAACAGGCTCGCGAACTGGGCCGGCAAGGAGAAGTAAAGGGCGATCAGAACCAGCACCATGATGCTGGAAACGAAAAGCAGCCGCATGGGCCGGCGGCTCGGGATCGCTTCCTCGACGTGGACGCTTTCAAGCGTGTTGACGGCATGACGCTGCAGGGACTCACGAATGGCCCCGCTCATGGGCTGGCCCTGCAAGTCGAGCCAGTTGATCAAACCGTTCTTGGCATCCGGGTTGGCTTTTTCCAGGGTGCGGGCGGCAAAGTACGGGTTGATCGAACGCAGCAGCGGCCTGACCAGGGCCCAAGCGGCATAAACAGCGCCCGCCCCGGCAAGCATAACGAACAGACCGATGCGGATGGCCCGGGGCACGTGGACGAAGTAGTCCAGCACCATGAGGGTGCCGACGTAGGCGAGCAGCCCCACGACCAAGACTAGGCAGGCCCCAAAGACATCAACGGCCCGGATGCGCGATTCAGCGCGATGGAGTTCTTCCTCCACCATCATCTGGTATTGCTTCTGTCGCACCGCGGGGGACTTGGCGGCCATCTTGGTCATGTCGACCTCCGCTCGAGAGCGAAAAGGCGGCTGGAGCCTCTTTCTGTCATTATACTCGTCACGATCGGCATTCTGAAACGCATTTCCCTGCTCGTTGAAGGTGCCCTCGCTGATAGGACGAGACAGCCGGGGGGAGATGCGCTCGATTTTCCGAGAAGCTGCCTCGGTTGCCTAGCGGGCCAAAGCCAGTTCCAGACGCCGGAGCGTCTCGGCTCTCCCGAGAATGGCCAGGATGTCGTAGAGTCCCGGCCCGATGGGCACGCCGCTTACGCTGACCCGCAAGGCGTGGTTGAGATCGGCCGCCTTAACCCCTTTGGCTGTGCAGTATTGCTGCAAGGCTTGCTCCACCGCCGGTGCGTCGAACGGATTGGTGGCACCAAGCACGCCGGCCACGTCCCGAAGCAGGGCGGGGATGCCCTCCTTGCGCACCCGCTTGGTGAAGGCGGCTTCGTCGTAGCGGACCTCGGGGGTGAAGAAGAACCCGCCATAGGTCAGAATGTCGGAGAAAAGCTTGAGCCGGTCGCCGCAAGCTGCGATGACTCGGCCCACCAGGGCCTGCGTCTCACCCGAGAGTGGCTCGGCGACCCGCCCCGCGCGCACCAAATAGGGCACGCACCCCGCAGCCTTCTCGGCCGGCGGCAGCACGCGCATGTACTCCCCGGCCAGCCAGTAGAGCTTGTCCGGGTCGAAACTGGCGGGCGAATCCTTGACTCGGTCCAGCCCGAAGTTGGCGATCATCTGGTCCAGCGGGATCACTTCGGTCTTGTCGTCAAGCGACCAACCGAGCCGGCCCAGGTAGTTCACCAGCGCGGTCGGGAGGTAGCCCAACTCCTGGTAGTAGGCCACCGTCGCCGGGTTCAAGTTGTCTTGGGCATCGATCTCGGCGTCGCTGAAGCCCACGGCCCGCAACTTGGCCCGCACCTCCGCCGTAACGAACTTCTTCATGTCCCGCTTGCTGAGCTTCTTCCGAGATTGAGGCTCGCAGACCACCGGCACATGGGCGAACTCGGGGGGCGGTAGGCCAAGCCCCTCGTAGACCAGGAGCTGGACGCTGGTGTTCGTCAGATGCTCTTCGGCCCGGACCACGTGAGTGATTTGCAGGTCGACGTCGTCCACCACCGTGGCAAAGTTGTAGAGAGCCCGGCCATCGGCCCGCAGGATCACCGGGTCCGAGATGAGGTCGGTCTGCCATTCGACCGCACCCCGAATGCGATCCTGGAGCACCAACTTGCGGCCCAGGGGCACCTTGAGGCGCACTGGGAGCGGCCGCTCCGCGAGTAGGCGTTCGGCCTCCGCCGGCGCCAGGTCCCGCTCGGGCCCGCGATGGATGTAGGGCTTCTTGGCCGCCTCCGCCGCCTTGCGAGCCGTGTCCAGTTGTTCCTTGGTGGAGAGATCGGGATAGGCGTGTCCTGCCGCCACGAGTTGGCGGGCCGCCTGGCGGTAGCGCTCCAGCTTCTGGGACTGGAAGTAGGGCCCATACGGCCCCTCGACTTCGGGGCCTTCGTCCCAGTGGATGCCCAACCAACGAAAGCCGTCCAGGATGGGCTGCAGGGCCGCTGCCACGTTGCGCTCGGTGTCCGTGTCGTCGATACGCAGGATGAACTGGCCACCGTGCCGCCGAGCGAGCAGCCAGTTGAACAGGGCGGTGCGAACACCGCCGATGTGCAGATAGCCGGTCGGGCTGGGAGCGAAGCGAGTGCGAACGGTCATGCGTGCTTCCAGAAGTCAGATGAAGGTAGGGGGCGAGCCACCGATGACCTATTCCCCTAGCCCCGCAATGCGAATGTGGCGGAACCGCAAGTCGGTGGTCGGGTCGTGCCCCTGGAGGCTGATCGGTCCGGCCGTTAGCTTTTTACCCTGGCGCGGGGAGCGCTGCACTGGCCGGGCGTCGGTCCATTCCGCGGTCAAATAGCCGTTGACCCAGACGGACAAGTGGTCGCCCCGAATGGCAAAGGTCATGGTGAACCACTCCCGGTCGTTGGCAACGACACGGCGGGCCGGCGCATGGAAGTAGATGCCCCCCGTGCCGAAGTCGATTGGCAGGTCGCGACGGGCCCGAGTCTCCGCTACCTGGTCCTTCTCGAGTTCCCTCGTCTGGCTTCCAAGTTTGACCCGTCCTTGCTCCACGGTGCACAGCTTTAAGGCCAGCTTGCCATCGTCCCGCTCACGCAAGCTGCCGAGCAACTCGGTGCCGTCGTGCAGGCGAAGCTCTGTCGCCCATTCGTTGCGAATCTGGGCCTCGTAGCCGCTCCAGAACTCACCCGGCAGGCACCGGGCGAAAACGCCGCTGTTGAGCGCGTGGCCATTCGAGTAAATGTCGAGCTGGAGCACGAAGTCTGCCCACTGCTCTTCGGACTGGAGGTCGCCAGGACCGTCCTGGATGCGCAGTTCGCCCTCTTCAGTGACGGAGAACTTGGACCGCGACCGCGCCGTCTTGGCCTCTTTCCAGCCCGTCAGGTCCTTGCCATTGAAGAGCGGCTTCAGCCCGAGAGGACGCAGGTGCACCCGGCGTAGGGCCAGGCGCGTGCCCGGCTGGGTCACGATGGTGATGACATCGGCGGGGCTGCCCTCAGGCTGGTTGAACTCGAACGACTGCCACGAGGTATCACCGGCTTCGCTGACCACAGACTTGGAGCCACCGTGGGTGACGGTGAAGGTGCCCGCGCCGCCCTCCAGCCGATACTCCGCGGTGAGTTCGAACGTACCAAAAGCGGCTCGAGTGGCGACTTGGACCTGGTTGGTCTCATCGCCCAGGAGCAAGCTTCCTTCCTGGACCTTGGCGGGACCGCTCCAGCCGGCGATGGTCTCGCCGTCGAAGAGGCGTAGCCACCCCGCCGCCGCCTCGGCCGCGGGCAGCGTTCCGGGAATCGGCTCCGGCACCGAGGGTGACCCGAATCCGAGTGTGATAAGGAGCGCCAAAGCTAGGGTCGTCCATCCAGTCCGCATCGGCGTCATGAGGTCGGTCTCACTACGGGAATGGTGATTTGCTCGGCTGCGTGCCAGGCCTCGATATTGCCGATCGGATGCCAGAAGGTCGCCCTAACGACCTGGACCGGTTGGTTGGCGGCGAGCTGGCTCAGCCAGTCTGTGATCTCGTACTCTCCCCTGGACGAGAGCTGCAAAGGCAACTCAAAGACCGATCGAGGGAAGAGGTAAGCCCCAATGTTGGCCAGGTGGGTACCGGTGAGCGACGGCTTTTCTTCCAGCCGCTCGAGTGAGCCATCCGCTTTCGAGAAGACAATGCCGAAGAGATGGGGTTGGTCTACCGGGTGGGCAAGAACGCCCGCCGGATACCGAGCCAGTTTGGCCAAATCGTCCGGCGCGTAGAGGTCATCCCCATTGAGAACCAGGAAGCGATCACCACGGAGGTGCTCCCGGCAACATCGCAGAGCGTCGCCTGTTCCCCGGGGCTCGGTTTGCTTCACGGTTACCCAGGCCCGACCCCCATCACGACTGGCGAGGTGGGCTTCGATCTTCTCCGCTAGGTAGTTGACGACGACGATGACGCGTTCAACCTGCAGCGGCAGAGCGGCCAACAGCCAGTCGAGGATGGGCCGTCCTTGGACCGGAAGCAGCGGCTTGGGAGTCGTTAGCGTGTGGGGATGCAGCCGGACGCCTTTGCCGGCAGCGAGGATGACGGCTTCCATGTCCCATTCTCTGTAGTCAGGCTGAATGGAGGCTTGCCCAGCCTTCGTGGCCGGATTTTCGGGCTTTTCCGATTCCTCTTCTCTTGCCTACCTTATGGACTTTTGGTCAAGGTCCCAAACCGCTCTGTCCGAAGATGGCAGGGTCAGGATCGGACTCTGAGCCTGGCTCACAGGGCGATACTGACCGTCGGGTTCAGGAGGGACCCGCCAGGAAGGGGAACCGGCACGAACCGGATCGCCTCGGCCTGTCGCATTGGAAGCGTTCAAGCTGGGGAAACGCCATGCGTCGTTTGTTCACGCTGGCCGCCATGGTCGGCCTGGTTGGCGTCGTCGGCTGCTGCCACGACACGTGCGACTCTTGTCGGTACGACATTTGTGGCAGTTGCTGCGGCAAGTCGTCCATGCACCATCTCGCGCCCGCACCGGCTCCCGCGCCGGCACCGGTGACCGAGCAGATGCCGACGGTCGCGCCGGAGTAAGGCTGCGCCCGAGAAACGAATCATCAACGCGCCGTGGTGCCGATGCCACGCGGCTAGGCCGCGGCGTCAGCACCACGGTGTCCATTTGCAGTGGGTGAAACTCCCGCGGACTGGGCCCCAAGCCGCCGGCGCCGATGCCGACGAAGAAGCCCCGGGACTTCCGGGGCTTTGCCGTATCATGTACAAGCGATCAGTGACCCCACGGGGATTCGAACCCCGGCTGCAGGCTTGAAAGGCCTGTGTCCTAACCGCTAGACGATGGGGCCAATAGTCTCTGTATACTATCGCTACGCCGCACGACCGTCAACGTTGAGCGGAGGCGGGCTGAGCGGTCAACCGGGCCACAAGAGTGCGGTACCTAAGGGCAGTCCCGACTGTCACATTTTCGGCACTTTGCCGGTGGGCCTGCCGGCCGCCGCGGTGAGCCCGTCGCTCTGACTTGCTTACCTACCAGTCGCCCCAGCGGGCCCTTCTCTCCGTGGAGTCGCTCATGCGGGCTCGCGTCCAGACGACCTTGCGACGCGGCCAGGATGGGGCTGAATGGCTCGCTTACCTCCTAGAAGACGCACAGGCGGGCTCCAGGTTCGAGGTCTGGCCAGCTCGGGGTTTTCTGGCAGCCAGTTGGCAAGTGACTCATCCCACCACCGGGCGGGTCTGCGAGCTGATCTGGACCGATCCAGCCCGGCCGCTCATTCAGCAAGGCATCCCGATTCTCTTTCCATTTCCCAACCGCCTGCGCGCGGGCCAGTTTACTTGGCAAGGTCGGTCCTGGAGCTTGCCCTGCAACGATCCCAGCGGTCGCCATGCGATCCATGGCCTGGTGCGGGACCAGAACTGGCGCGTGGCCCGGGCAGGCCTCACGCCGGATGAGCAGGCCGAAGCGGTGGGCCACCTGGCGAGTGCCGACTTGCCGCCGCCCCTGGCAGGACTTTGGCCTGCTCAGTACCTCGTCGAGGTGGGCTACCGGATTGCCGGGACCCAGCTCGAGGCATTCCTCGCCGTTACCAATACCGACACGGAGCGACTGCCGTTCGGCTTCGGGCTGCACCCCTACTGGAACTTCCCAGCCGCCTCCACTCGGATCGAGTTGGCAGCGAGCGGTGCCGAGGAATGGCAACTTGAGGACCTCATCCCCACGGGCACTCTGCTCCCACTGGCGATCAACACGAACTTGCTCAGCCCTGGTGGGGGTCTTAGGCTTGGTGATCGCGACTTCGATCAACTCTACCGCGTGGCTCCGCCTCACCAAGTGCGCCGGATTCGCTGGGCCCTCCATAGCCCGGAGCGCGGCGGCGCGTTATCGATGACCACCAGCCCGAGCTTTCGTGATTTCGTGGTCTTTACTCCACCTCATCGGGCTGCCGTGTGCGTCGAGCCGTATACTTGTGTCACCGACGCGATCAACCTCCACGGCACGATCTGGGACAAGGCCCGCCTGATCGTGCTCGACCCGGGTTCGACCTGGCGTGGATGGGTTCGGTGGGAATGGAATTGGACCTAGGGTACCCCAAGCGGAGAGACCATCATGGATGCCTGGACATTGCTCATCTTGGCTTGGTCGGGTCTGGGCGTCGCCGGTAGCGTTTGGATGAGCATCGGTCTGAAGCTCAAAGCTTGCCCCTTGTGCTTTTATCAGCGGACCTTCGTGATGGGTGTCTTCGCGATCTACCTCATGGCCTGGATGGCCAGCGTCTCCCCGAGCAGTGCTTCGGCTCAGCTCGCCCTCCCACTGGCGCTGGCAGGCTTTGTGGTTGCTTTGTTCCATGAATCGCTGGTGCTGCGGCGGGTCGTCGTGTGGACCCCCCGCATCCCCGGCCCCGGGCCCCCTCCCCGCCCCCCAGCCCCGCCGCAGCATCTCGGTTCATTCCTTCAAGGTGCAGCGGCCCGACGGT
>CALLZJ010000082.1 GCA_937858435.1 uncultured bacterium | reverse complement strand
GGTGCCGGAGCCTTGGCCGACTCCGCGACCTTAGGCCGCGCTGCCGCGGTCGCTCCTCCCGCCGCCGGCAGGTCGAACCTCGGAGCCGCGGGTGGAGCCAATTTGAAGATCGGGCTGTCGGCCGCCAGGGTTTCCTCGGCATCTCCCTTGCGGGCATCGCCTAACACTTCCTTGAGCAACTCGACGGCCCGCTCCCGGGGGTAGCCCCGCCGCAATTGCTGGACGTAGGCCTGGATGTCAGCGGACTTGAGGGCCTCGTCGAACGTGGCATAAGGCCGTAGTAAGTGGTTCGGATTGTAGTCGAGGATGCGATTGCGGAGGCGTTCGGCCTCGTCGATGGCCCCGGCCGTCCAAGCCGAGTCCGCCGCCAGGATGAGGAACCGATCGCGTTCCTGGAAGCGGCCCTTACCATGGTAAGCCTCGGCAAGCTCGATGTAGACCGCGCTATGGTTCGCTGCCATGGAGTGACTCTCGGGGAAACCGCTAGGGCCGGGGAAGCAGGCGCCGAGCAGCAACCGCACCGCCCACGCCCAGCCCGCCCTGTAGCTCTAAGATAGCAAGCACGGGCGGAAGATGCGAGTTGCGATTGCGGCGGAGGTGAGATGTTTCCGAAGGATGCTGCGCCGCTGCACGGCGTGCGGGTGCTGGATGCGTCACGCGTGCTGGCAGGCCCCTTCTGCGGCATGCTCCTGGCCGACTTGGGTGCCGATGTCATCAAGCTGGAACGCCCCACAAGCCCGGACGAAACCCGGACCTGGGGGCCTCCGTTCCATGACGACTATGCCGCATATTTCCTCTCCTGCAACCGGAGCAAGCAAGCTATCACATTGGACCTCGGACAGCCCGAGGGTCGGACGGTCTTCGACCGCCTTGTCGCCCAGTCCGACGTGCTGCTGCATAATTTCCTGCCCCCCTCGGCGAGCAAGCTCGGGCTTACGCCCACGCGCCTGCATGACCTCAACCCTCGGCTGGTGATCGGAGCCATCTCCGGCTACGGGCAGACAGGCCCCTGGGCCGAGCGGCCCGGCTACGACTTCGCCCTGCAGGCTGAGTCCGGTCTCATGAGCATCACTGGTCCCGTTGACGGACCGCCCTTCAAAGTCGGCGTCGCCATCTCGGATATTCTTGCCGGGCTTTACACCGCCCTCAGCGCGACAGCCTGCCTGCACGCCCGGCAGCAGTCGGGCCATGGCTATACCTGCGACATCGCCCTCTTTGATTGTTCGCTCGCCGCCCAGGTCAACGTCGTCCAGGCCTACCTGACCGGCGGCCAGGTCCCCAAACGCCAGGGCAACGCCCATTTGCAGATCGTCCCCTATCAGCTCTTCGCCACGGCGGACAGCCACCTGGTCCTGGCGATCGGCAACGACGCCCAGTGGCAGCGGTTCTGCCGGGCTGTCGAGCGACATGACCTGGCGGATGAAGCTCACTATCGCACCAACCCAAGCCGGGTCAGGCACCGGGCCGAGCTGATTCCTGAAGTTGCGGCCATCTTGCGGGGTCGGCGAACCAGTGAATGGGAACAAGTGCTCAAGGCGGCCGATATTCCCCATGCCGCCGTGCTCGACTACGCCCAGCTCTTCGAGTTGGACCAGACCGCTGCCCGTGGGATGAAGGTGACGGTGCGCGATCCCGAGGGCAAGCCCGTCGACCTCGTGGGTTCGCCGTTCAAGATCGCTGGCGCCACGCTCCCGACGCCACGCATGCCTCCCCGAGTAGGAGCCGACACCGACCGCATTCTTGGGGAACTGCTCGGCTACACGGCCGAACAACTCGCCGACCTCCGCTCCCGGGGTGTGATCTAATCCAAAGCTTTAGTGAGACCGGCTCGTTGATCAGGGCTCTTGGGACACCGGAAGTGTGGCCCACCACTCCTGGAATGGCGGGTAACGCCGCAGCAACTCCCAGTCGGAGTGGTTTTCCAGTTCCGCGCGGACGGCTGCGGCTCGGATATGGCCCGTCCCCTGTTCGGTAGACAATAAGCGGAGCGCCTGACGCAGACGCTCATCACGCTCGTCGTCACGCTGAGCCAGGGCCGCGGCAAGCACATGGATGCGGGCAAGGTCGAAGTAGGCAAGCCCCGGCAAATTCGGCACCGAGAGCCATTTTTCGATCGGCTTCCAGGCTTGGGCATCGCCCTGTCGGACTCGAGCTTCGGCTCGCCAGACCAGGAACCGAAGCTCCCGGCTCGTGTCCGTGTTAAAGCGCAAGACGAGTTCGCAAGCCGCTTCAGCCGCAGCGTATTCCTTGGCGGCCAGGAGCAACTCGGCCCGAGGCCGAGCGGCATTGAGCAGGAACTCAAGGGCGTGGGGCTGGTCTGGGTGGCTGGTCGCCACAGGCTCAAGGGTCTGCACCGAGCGGTCATAAGCCGTGAGAGCTGCCTCCATCTCGCGGCGACTGTAATGCCGATTGCCCTTGTTGCAAAGCTGCCCACCCAGCAAAACCTTTGCCTCCAGGTCTTGCGGCGCGAGGGCGACCAGGGATTCAGTCTCGACCAGTGCTTCATCGAAGAGCCGTTCGGAAGCCTCCCCCTCGGCAGCCTGTTCATGGCTCGTGGCCCGATGGAGGAGAGCCATGATCAAGGCATTCCGCATGGGCAGGGCCAGCTCCGCAGGCGGTTTCACAGCCAGGCCTTGGCGCAGGGCCTGAGCCGCCTGGTCCAGGGCATGTCGCTGCGTGCTGACGTCGTCCTTGTGACACCGCAGGTTGGCCTCGGCCATCCAGTAAGCAGCTTCCACGTCGAGAAAGGCCGGCCTCCGCCCCGGGAAAGCGACCGCAGCCGCCGCGAGAGCTTCTCGGCCTACTCGCAGCGCCTGCAGGGCAGCTTCCTCCTGGCCCGCGGCATCGAGCAAGAGAGCAAGGTCGCGCCGCAGCTTGGCCAACTCGACATGATTGCCCGGATGCGATGGCTGCTGCAGCACCACCCGCCGCCAGAGTTCGACAACCTCCTTGAAAAGCCGGAGCATCTCTCCTTCACGCCCGGCGGCAGCGTGCCACTGGGCCAGGTTGGCTAAAGCCTGCCCCCGAAGCTGCAAGTAGCTCACGTTCGCCGGGTCTGCCTCGACCAGGGACCGGCTCAGGGCATCGGCTCGAAGCAAAAGAGGGCCGGCCTCGGCCTCCGCACGCTGGGTGCGCAACTGAGCGGCCAGGTTGATCAAGGCGCTGGCCAGTTCATGAGTGGCCGCTCGATCCTGAGGCTGATCGCAAAGAAACTCATCAAGCCGAGCGATGGCCAGGCGGAAATGCTCGACGCTGCGCGCGGTCTCCCGTGTAGCGGCGAAGCCGATGGCCAGATTGTAATCCAGCACGGCACGTATTCGCCGGGCTTCCTCGTCGCCTGGCTGCACGCGCAGGATTTCATCCCAGATGGCCATGGCCTTGGCGATGGACGCCCGGGAGTCGGCCTGTCGGCCGAGCCGGCCCTGAATCATGGACAGGTTCTGCCAAGTGCCCGCCAGACCACGGCGAAAACGCTCATCCGCGGGCGGCTGGGCGACGAGAGCTTGCCAGGTACGCAAACTTTCGAGAGCGGCCTGCTCCGCTAAGGCCAGGTCATCCAGACCTATGTAGAGCGCGGCCAGGCTCCGATAAGCAACAGCTCGCTGCCCTTGCAACTCGAGGGAGTCCGACTTCATGGCGACGAAGCGCGTAAAGAAGGGAACACAAGTTGCAAGCAACTCGCGCCTCAGGTCCGTGAAGTCCGCCGCTTGCAGGCGTGGGTTTTCCACAATGACCCGTGAGGTCTGATCGATGGCCTGGTAGGCTAGGGCGAAGTTCTCCTGGGCCTGTCGCTGCTGTTTCTGGGCTTCATCCCGCTCCCGCTGGGCCAAAAGGCGGGCATCGGCTTCGCCACGCCAAGCCATGGCCAACAAGCCGGTAGCAGCCACAACGCCAACGACTCCGATCAATCCCGCGAGGATCGTCGCGGCCAAGGCGGGCCGCCGGCGAGACCACTTGAGCAGCCGTTCAACCGGTGACGCTGGCCGGGCGACGATGGGCTCATGGTTCAGGAAACGCCCCAGGTCGGCCGCCAGGGCCGCGGCCGATCCATACCGCCGGCACGCATCCTTGTGCAGGCACTTCAGGCAGATCGTCTCCAAATCGCGGGGCACACCGGGCTGCAACCTCCGAGGCGCGATCGGCTCGGCCGTGAGCACCAACAGCAAGACTTCGGAACTGGTTACACCCTGGAACGGCGGTCGGCCAGTCAGCAACTCATACAAAATGGCTCCCAGGGCGTAAACGTCCACAGTCGGCCCGAGCTCCTTGTTGCGTCCCTGGGCCTGTTCGGGGGCCATGTAATGGGGCGTCCCAATGACCACGCCGGACTCGGTCTGACTGGGACTTTCGCCTGCAAGGTCCTTGGCCAGGCCGAAGTCGCTGATTTTGGGCTGGCACGACTGCAGCGGCAGGGGATCGGTTGGCGACCAGTCCGGAACCTTGGGGCCTGCGAAGCCAAGGAGGATGTTGGCAGGTTTGAGGTCCCGGTGCAGAATTCCCACTTCGTGAGCAGCCTCCACGGCCCGAGCCAGAGTCAGCACCAGGCCAGCGGCCTGCCGGGCCGGTTGCGGCCGACCACGGAGCCAACGATCCAGGCTGCCGCCATTGACCCATTCGAGGACACAGAAGGCCTGGCCAGCTTGTTCTCCGACTTCATGAATCTGCACGATGTGGGGATGCTGGAGCCGAGCAAGCGCGGCCGCCTCGTTTCGAAACCGCTGCAGCGCGGCCGGATCACGGTGGGCGTCGCCGCGGAGCAGCTTCACGGCCACCCTGCGACCAAGGGCCGTCTGGCGTGCCTGGTAGACCACGCCCATCCCGCCCCGGCCAAGCTCGACCAGCATTTCAAAGCCAGGGAGAACCGGCCCCGCGGTGGTTTCGGCGGCCCCGAGGTCGCAGGTCGTCGGGCCATTGCGGTCCGCGAACGGCTCGGTGGCGCCGTGGGTAGCCTGGGTGCGATTCGGGTCCATGGCCGGCGAACGCTGCACATCGGAAGCTGTAAATGCCTGGCCCAACCAGTCGAAATGAGAGTCATGGGACGAAGACATGCGGATCCGATCCGGGAGCCGAGCGAGACGGGAACAGCGCGCCCTTTGGACCAGTGTAGCACGCTCTCGGGCCGAGGCGCTTCGGAAACCGGACTACGAGGCGGATGAATGGGGCGTGGAGTCGACGGCCCATTGGCGACGCTGCCGCGAAGAGGGGATACGCAAGAGCTTCCGGTACTTGGTCACCGTGCGCCGGGCCACGGGATAGCCCGCTTCCCGGAGCTTGGCCATGAGTTCCTCGTCGCTGAGCGGATTGGCCTTGTCCTCGGCCGCAACCAGGTCGAGCATCTTTTGCTTGATGAGTTCGTAGGCGACTTCTTCACCCTCTTGCGTCGTGGTTCCGCCGACGAAGAACCGTTTGAGTTGGAAGGTGCCGCGCGGCGTCTGGACCCACTTCTCGTCGACAGCCCGGCTCACGGTCGTCACGTGGACGCCGACCTGATCGGCGATCTGTTGCATCTTCAGCGGGTGGATGTGCTCGGGGCCGTGATCGAGGAAATCACGCTGCCGTTCGATGATGGCCCGCGTCACCTTTTCGAGCGTCTGCCGCCGCTGCATGATGGCGTCGATGATCCACTGAGCCGCCTGGATCTTCTTGCGCATGTAATCGCGCTCGGTGGCGTCCCCCTTGCGGCTCTTGAAGCGGTTGACCCACCTTCGGCTGAGCCGCACTTCGGGGATGTAGTCGTTGGTCAGGCGCACGGTGTAGTCGCCGTCCTCGGTCCTTTCGACAATCAAGTCGGGCACGACGTAGTGGACGTTGTCCCCACCCTCGAACTGGGCCCCGGGACGGGGATTGAGGTGCCTGAGCGTCTCGAGCGCCGCCGTCAGGGTGGCCAGGTCGTAGCCCGTGCGCCGCTGGATTTGCGGCAGGCGATTGTGCTGCAAGTCGTCCCAATGCTGCGTGATGAGGAGCCGGAGCAACTCGCGGTGTTGTGTCTCCGGCCCGATCTGCAGGAGCAGGCACTCACGCAGGTCACGGGCCCCGACGCCCGCCGGATCCATTTGCTGCAGCCAGGGCAGGGCGGCTTCCAGCTCAGTGACAGTGAAGCTTCGGTCCCCGCCTTCCGTAATCTCCTCGAGTGAAGGCAGGTAGCCGCTCGTCTTCACGTTCGCGATCAAGTGGCGTACGGCCGGTTCCACTTCCGGCGGCACATCCAGCTCGCTCAACTGCTCGAGCAGATGGTCCTGCAGCGACACCGTCCGCGCCGGAACGTTGTTGATCGCACTCTGTTTGCGATCGGAGTCCTCGGCGAGTTCGGCACGCGACCGGCTGGGTCGGCTGTCGCCGTCTTCCCATGCATCGTCGGCATAGTCGTCGAACTCCGGGTCGGCTGGCACGTCCGCCGCTTCCGGGGTCTCATCGCGACTGGGCTCTTCTTCACCCCGCTTCTCCTTGAGTTCCAGGACGGGGTTGTTCTCGAGTTCCTGCTCGAGCCGCTCCTGGAGTTCCAGGTTCGGCATCTGCAGAATCTCCATGGACTGAATCATGCGCGGGGCAAGAATCAGTTTCTGTTGGAGCCGCAGAGCTTGAGTCGTGTCGAGCCGCATGGTTTATCGCCGCCGCGCGCCGTCGAGCCGCACCGCGCTTCGGTCGTGGTGTGCCAAACAGGGTGGGTACGGACAGCCCTCACGCCGCAGCATGAGGAAACCGGCCAGCACCGCCAAGGTCAGTTTACGAGCTGAGTGTACCATGTCCGCGCGGCCACGCCACCGCAGTTCCAGGCAGCCCGAGGAATCGGACTTGCTTTCCCACTTGCCGGGTCACAGGCCGCCGGCATAGACGCTTCGGCCGCCATCCACGGGCAGGCAGACCCCGGTCACGAAGTCGTTGTCGAGGAAGAAGAGGACGGCCTGGGCCACGTTCTCTGGCCGACCTTCCCGCTTCACCAAGGTTGCCTGGATCGCTTCCGCGCGTTCCTTGGGGTCCAGGTCCGGGGGCAACATCACCGGGCCCGGCAAGACGGCATTGACCCGCACGGCGGGGTTGCGCGTCCCAAGCTCGACCGCTAGCGTCCGGGTCAGCGTCGGGATCGCACCCTTGGACGGGAAGTAGGCGGCATATCCCGTATAGGGCCGCACACAGGCCCAGTCCCCAACAAGCACAATGTTGCCACCTTCAGGCTGCCGAGCCATGGCTAACCCAACGTGCTGCGAACAGAGAAACGAACCCAGGGTGTTGGTCTCGAACTGGAGCCGCACGTCGGCGGCGGTGACTGCTTCCAGCGGTCTCGATTGCCAAACGGCAGCGCAGTTGGCCAGGACATCGATCCGCCCGAAGCGCTCGAGCACCGCCTTCACCAGGCCCTGCACTTCATTTTCCTGGGTCAGATCGGCCGCGAAAGTCGCTACGTCGCAGCCCCTCGCGCTGAGGGCCGCGGCAGTTTCGTCAGCATTCGCCTTGGAGGTGCGGTAGTGGATCGCCAGGGCATAGCCCCGTTTTTCAAGTGCCTGGGCGACATGCCAACCCACGCGCCGCTTGCCGCTGCCCGTCACGAGTGCCACGCCCCTTGGCCCGCTCATGTCCACCTTGCCTTTCCATCGATCCCGTCGTGCCGACCTCAAGGGCGGCCTGCCGATTACGCTACCATGCCGAAGCCAAGAGGGAAACCGTGACGGTCCAACAAAGATCACGACGGGGGCGAACCCCGAGATCGGTAGTCAGGTCCGAACGGCTTACCTCGTGACCACGACACGGGGGACCGAGGGATGGCATCCAGGGTCATGTGCCGGATCGGCTGAGAGTGCCAGTCCGCCACGCAGTAGCGTCAGCAGCCCGGTCAGGATGAGGCACCAGGCCCCGATCCGCCTGAGCGACATTTGCCGGGCCGCTGGCACCCAGCCGCCGAGTGTTCCCAGTCCGGCCAGTGCCGGTAGCGTTCCCAGGCCGAAGAGCCCCATGACCACGCCAGCGTCCACCGGGTGAAGGCTGCTGGCGGCCAAGGCCAGGTAGGACCAGACCAGCCCGCACGGCAGGAGACCGTTCAC
>CALLZJ010000081.1 GCA_937858435.1 uncultured bacterium | reverse complement strand
CGCAAACGGGGGGAACTCGTTCGCGATCTGTACTACCTGACGCGGCTCTGGCAGGTCATCGTGCGGAGGCTGAAGAAGGTCCGCGGCCCGGCCTTGATCTACGAGGAAAGCGACATCATCACGCGGACGATCCGCGATGTCTTCACCAGCGAGATCGAGTCGATCCAGATCGACGAACCCCGAGCCTTCGAGCATGCCCAGGAGTTCATGTCCTTCGTCATGCCGCGCTATGCCGACCGGATTCACCTAGATACCGGTTCCGAGCCGCTGTTCCACCGCTACGGCATCGAACAGGAGATTGCCCGCATCCAGGAGCGTCGCATTCCGCTCCCAGGCGGCGGGTCGCTCGTCATCGACCAGACCGAAGCCCTGGTGGCGATCGACGTCAACAGCGGCAATCACCGCGTGGACAACAATGCCGAGGAGACGGCCTTTCGGGTCAACGTGACCGCCGCGCGCGAGATCGCCCGGCAGTTACGCCTGCGCGACCTGGGCGGCGTCATCGTCATCGACTTCATCGACATGCGGAGCGAGTCGCATCGTCGGCAGGTCGAAAACGCCCTGCGTGAAGCCTTGCGGCGCGATCGAGCCCGGACCAAGGCCCTGCGCATCTCGCAGTTCGGCATCGTGCAAATGACGCGGCAGCGAATTCGGCCTTCCCTGGCGCGGAGCAACTTTTCCGAATGCCCGATCTGTCGCGGCAAGGGAACGGTCAAGACGGCCGAGAGCGTGAGCATTGAGGTCATGCGGCTGTTGCAACTCGCGGCTTACCGTGGCACGGTGCCGCGCGTCCATGTCCGCGTGGCCGAGAGCGTCGCGCCCTACTTGCTCAACCAGAAGCGGCGGCACATTGCCGTGCTCGAGGAGCGGGGCAATATGTCCGTCACGATCTTCGGCACGCCCGGGGCCGCCCCGGATATGCTCGAGGTCACCGGGTTCGACCATCACGGTGGCGAGCATCGGCTGGACAGCCCGCCCGCCCCCCTGCCGGCGCCGCAGCGCTCGGGCCGCGGCCGATCCTAGCCCCCCTCCTGCCAGCAGGGGAAAGACATGTTCGAATGGTATCGACGGCTTGTCTTTCCCCTGCTGTGCGATCTGGCCCTCGACGTGCCCGAGGTCACCCGGTTGCGGCGGTCGGTCCTGGCTGGCGTGGAGGGCGAGGTGCTTGAGATCGGCTTCGGTACCGGTCTCAATGCCCCTTGCTATCCGCCGACCGTCCGGGCCATCACCACGGTCGATCCAAACGTCGGTATGAGCCGCCGGGCACGCCTGCGCGCTCGATCCGCCGGCCTGGACGTGCGCCTCCATCCGCTCAGTGGCGAGAAGTTGCCCTTCCCGGCGGGCCACTTTGACTGCGTGGTCAGCACGTTCACCCTTTGCAGCATTCCCAACGTGGGGCAAGCCCTGAGCGAGGTGCGGCGCGTCCTGCGGCCCGGCGGTCGGATCGTGTTCCTGGAGCACGGAATCTGTCCCGATCCCGGCGTTCGGAAATGGCAGCAGCGCCTCAATGGGCTGGAGATGCGATTCCTGGACGGTTGCCACCTGGACCGAGATATTCGCGCCCTGGTCTCGGCCGAGCCGTTTGCCAGCGTGGAGATGGCGGAGTTTTGCCTGAAAGGCGCTCCGAAAACGCATGGCTGGCTCTATCAGGGCGTGGCCGTGAAATAGTCGCTTCGCCTTGAGCGAATCCGGAGCGAAGCCCGCTGCTCCCGGTAAGCTGGGAAGACCTTGCCGCTCCTGCTGCCTGGGTAGGGATTGGCCATTCCGTGCATCCTGCGGACCGGGGGAAGGACTCCACCCGCAGCGATTGTGCGGACGATAAGCACTCTGCGGACCGGACGCCGCCGGCCTGGCCGGTCAGGCTGTCGTCAGGGACGTAGGGGGATGACCATGACCCACCGGATTGTACAGCGGCTCGCGGCAAGCCTCCTGGCCGCTGGGTTCGGCCTGGTAAGCCCCGGGCTGGCCCAGGTCAAGGATGGGATCACGGAGCCACTACGCCCCGCCGCGGCTGTGCCCAGCGATGACCTGTTCAACAAGTTCGGATCGATCCGTACCGTGGCCGCCGATGTGCCGAGCCCGGCCCTCGCCCCCGCCCCTGCCGCTTCCCCCCTGACGCCGAGCTACGACTGCGTCGGCTGCCAGGACCAGGGCATCGTCATCAATCTCTCGCCAGGCTCCTGCCTGATGGCGATCGAGAGCCGGCTCAATGTCTTTGGCCTTCCCCCCAGCCATGATCTGGCTGAGAACAACGCCGCCTTTGTTGACTCCGCCCTGATCGGCAACCGCTTACGGCTGCGCTACGATTCGCTCTGGACCAACTCCCACCCCGACCGGGCCGACTTCATCACGGCGCGGAATCGGTCGGCAGGCAACGGCCGGGGCTTCCTGCGTCCCGAGACCAACCTCGACATGCAGGAGTTCATGACCTACGTCGAGATGATGCTCTCGCAGCGGGCCTCGGTGTTCTTCGAGGTGCCGCTCCGCTCGGTGAATCCCGAAGTGAATCCCAATCGCACCAATTTCGGTGACCTCAACGCCGGCTTCAAAGTCGCTTATTCCGTCGAGGCCCACCTGGTGCAGACCTTCCAATTGCGGGTCTTCATCCCGAGCGGGTCGGCAGCGCACGGCATCGGCGTCGGCCACCCCAGCCTCGAACCCGCCTTGCTCGTCTGGCAGCGGCTGCCCTGGGGCTGCACCCTGGAGGCCGAGGTCCGCGACTGGATCGCCATCAACGGCACCATGAACTCGGGTAACGTCCTCCGCTACGGCCTGGCCCTGAGCCGCAACTTCGGCTCGGTCGATGGCAGCTTCCAGTTTAAGCCCATCGCCGAACTCATCGGTTGGACGGTGCTCCGGGGGCAGGAGTCGATTCACTACGCCCTCGATCCGGAATTCACACGCTTTCAGACGAACGTCCAGGACACACGGTCGACGGTGATCAACCTGAATCTCGGCGTCCGCTTCGGCTCACCGACAAGCGACGTCTACCTGGGCTGGACCCATGCGATGACGGGGCCGGCCTGGTTCGCCGAGGGGCTCCGGCTCGAATACCGCTGGCATTTTTGATTCGCCGGGCGACGGTGGCAGCACCTAAGCCCGCTTCATTCCACCCGCCCCAAGGATCCGGGGCGTCTTCCACAGCCGCGGTGAGCCTGCCGGCTGGTTTCCTTCCGAGCCCGCGCCGCCGACTCGCTCGGCGGCGCGGTTTTTTATGCGCGGCCCTGGCCGCATTGCCTCACGGATGCCCGCCTCCGACAATAGGGGAGACCGAGGACATCTCCCCCATGCAGGAGCGAGTCGCCATGCGGAATGCTGTCATCACTCACGCGATCCGGACTCCCATCGCCAAGGCCGCACCGGATAAGGGCTGGTTTCGCGACGTCCGCGCCGATGACCTGTCCGCCGACCTGATGGCCCGGCTCCTGGAACGCAGCCGCATCGATCCCCATCTGGTGGAGGACGTACGCTGGGGCTGCGTGCAGCAGCAAGGCGAGCAGGGAATGGACGTGGCTCGGCAGGCCTGGCTCATCGCGGAGCTGCCGCTGGCAACGGGCGGCATCACCGTCAACCGCAACTGTGCTTCGAGTCTATCCGCGATCAACGACGCTGCCTCGGCGATCATGGCGGGCGTGGCCGACGTGCAGGTGGCGGGGGGCGTCGAGCACATGGGGCATATCCCCATGGACAAGGATTACAATCCGAGTCCGCGTCTCTTCCGCCGCCACAGCGAAGCGATCATGCACATGGGCCTGACGGCGGAGTTCCTGGCCATGAAGTACCGCATCAGCCGGGAGCAGCAGGACGAGTTCTCGCTCCGTAGCCATCAAGGCGCGGCCCAGGCGAACGAGCGGGCCAACCGGGCCGACGAGATCATTCCCACCTGGGGGCGCGACGAGCAAGGGCTGAAGTTCCAGGTTACCCAGGACCAAGGCTACCGCAAGGACACGAGCAAGGAGGCACTGGCGGCCCTGCGCCCCGTCTTCAATCCCGCCAGCGGCTCGGTCACCGCGGGCAACAGCTCGCAGATCAGCGTCGGCGCCGCGGCCACGCTCCTGATGTCGGAAGACAAGGCCAAGGAACTCGGCATCGCGCCGTTGGCCCGGGTCAAGGCGTTCGGCACGGCCGGCGTGCCGCCCGAGGAGATGGGCATCGGCCCCGTTCCCGCGATCCACAAGGCTCTGAAGAAGGCGGGACTGAAGCTCGAGGACATTGGAGCCATCGAGATCAATGAGGCCTTCGCGGTCCAGGTGCTCTCCTGCCTGAAGCTCCTGGGCACCGATGAGAAGCGGGTCAACACGCGCGGCGGGGCGGTGTCGCTGGGCCACCCCATCGGTGCCAGTGGCGCCCGGATCACCGTGACGCTCCTGCATCGGATGCGCGACGAGGGCATCCGCTACGGGCTCGCCTCTCTGTGCGTGGGCCAAGGGCAGGGGGTGGCGACGATCTACGAACTTTGTGGCTAGGGTAGATCGACGAGCGGAACCCATTGGTCAACCAGATGGGCGGGCTTGCTGCAGCCGCGCGACTTCGGCACAGTCCCTGTCGCCGCGGCCGGACGAGCACACGACGATCACCTCATCCGCCGGGCGCTTCCGAGCCTCGGCCATTGCTTTGACGACCACGTGCGCGGTCTCCAGGGCGGGTAAGATTCCCTCCAGTCGGGCGGCGAGTTCAAAACCCTTAAGGGCGTCGCCGTCGCTGGCCGCCTCATAGCGGACGCGGCCCGCTTCCTTCCAGTAGCTGTGTTCGGGGCCGACCCCTGGATAGTCGAGCCCCGCTGAGATGCTGTGCACGTCGGCCGTTTGGCCATCCTCATCTTGCAGGACATAGCTCAGGCTGCCGTGCAACACGCCGGGCGAACCATGGCTGAGCGTGGCGGCATGCTGGCCGGCCCCGGTGCCGGCGCCCCCCGCCTCCACGCCGACGATCTCGACCTTCTCGTCATCCACGAACGGATGAAACATCCCGGCCGCGTTGCTGCCTCCGCCCACGCAGGCCATCACGACATTGGGCAACCGTCCGAGATGGATGAGGCACTGCTGGCGGGCTTCGCGGCCAATGACCGACTGAAAGTCCCGGACCATCATCGGGAACGGATGGGGCCCGACCACGCTGCCAATGACGTAGTGCGTCGTGGCCACCGATCCCATCCAGTCGCGCATCGCCTCGTTGATGGCGTCACGCAGCGTCCGGCTGCCGGTGTGGACGGGGACGACCTCGGCTCCGAGGGCACGCATCTTGAAGACGTTGAGCTCCTGGCGGCGGACGTCCTCCGCTCCCATGTAGACCTGGCAGGGGAGTCCGAGCAGGGCACAGGCCGTGGCCGTGGCCACGCCATGCTGACCGGCTCCGGTCTCGGCGATGACGCGCTGCTTCCCCATTCGGCACGTGAGCAAGACCTGCCCCAGCGTGTTGTTGATCTTGTGCGCGCCGGTGTGGAGCAGGTCCCCGCGCTTGAGGAAGATGCGGGCCCCGCCCGCCTCGGCCGTCATGCGCTCGGCAAACCAGAGCGGCGTTGGCCGACCCGCATAGTTGTGGAGTAGATGCACGAACTGTCGCTGGAACTCGGGGTCCGACCGAGCTTCGTCGTAGGCCTCGGCAAGCTGGCGCAGGGCAAAAGTCAAAGTCTCGGGGACATACTGGCCCCCGAAGCGACCGTAGCGGCCCGCGGCATCGGGAACCGCGGAAAGTCTGGTGGACATGCTCCGACACCTGCGAGGAACGATCCCACCCCGTGGGCATCACGCAGTTTATTGTACGGGGGATCGCAGCCGAGAACGCGGTGGCTGCTACCAAACCGTCCCACCCGCGGCGCGGCGGATGGCCGGCATCTGGGAATCGATCCGCACCCGCTCCAGGGTGCCAAGCTGGCGCAGCGGTGGCTTGACGATGGGAGTCATGGGAATTCCCAGGCCGCCGAGAGCGTACTTCAGCCGGGCGGGGCTTGCCTCCGCCCCCACCGTCTGAGCCAGCTCTGCATCCTGCATGAACATGGTGAAGCAGCGCGCAGTGCGGGCCGAGACGGGCTGCCGAGTGAGCAGCGGTGCCACCACGAAGAGTTCGCGTTGCTGTTGCCGTGCCAGGTCGAGCGCGCCCAGTTCATAGGCCGTCCGCCAGGCCGCGACGGTCGGGCCAGGCAGCAGAGCGGCTTCCGGACACATGGCCCCGTGGCCGCCCGCTTCCTGGAACTGGGTCAGGTTGAGAGCCGTGCCGGAGAGGAACGCGCGGTCCGGTCGCTGGGTCAACTCGATCTGCTTGCGGACGTGCTGCAGGTCAAGGATTGAGTTCTTGATTCCCACGACTCGTGGCAGCCGCAGGAGCTGGGCGATCTCCGCGGGGTGCAACTCCAAGCCCGTCTGGCTGGGATAGTAGTAGATGAACAGGTCGATCATCTGGGTCAGGGCGAGCCGCCGGTAGAACTCGTAGACCACGGGAAAGCGGACACAGCAACCGGGGGTGTACTTCACCAGCACGGCTGCCGCCCCAAGCTCGACCGCCTGGGCCATCTGGGCCAAGGCAACGTCCGCGTCCGCGGTGTGAATGCCGACGATGATCGGCACGCGGCCCTGAACGTGGGCATGGACGGCGGAGATGACCGTCGCGCGCTCGGCATGGTCCGCCACTTCGCCTTCGCCAATCGTGCCGAGCAGCAGCAGCCCGTGGACGCCGCCCGAGAGTTGGTAGTCCACCTGGGCCAGCAGTGCAGGGAGATCGACCGTACCCGCACAGGTCCAAGGGGTAAGGACCGTGGGGTAGATGCCAGCCCAGGCCGGGCGGCAAGGAGTACCGCAACGGCTGGTCGCGGCAACGGGGTCGCCGCCCTGGGCGGTCCACCCGATGCCAAACAGAAGCAAGGCTGAAAGGACAAGACGGGCCAACGCCGACGGCTTGAGCATGCTAGCCTCCGATGCGCATACGGCCGTCTCATCGAACCGGGCCCCGGCCTCAGTTGATGAGAATTCAGGCGACCTGGGTAATCCATCACCCCTGAACGCTCCGAGGATTCCGCTTTTTCACCCTTGACCGCGCCGAGAGGGCAGGCTATCTCCGTCAGCCGGGGTCCGATCGGCTTCACCGCCTAGGTGCTGCGTCGCAGGAGGATATCATGCGGATGGTCTTCCGTGCTCTGGTCGCGGGAGCGCTGGCACTCGCCGGCGTCGAGTCGGCCCAAGCCCAGTACGGTGCTCCGGTCCAGCCACAGCCGCGCCAGAACGGGCAGGTCCGGCCGATCCCGGGCGTCCAGCCCGTGCCGTCCATCGCCCCCGTCCAGCCGGTCCAGGGCTTTGCTCCAGCCAACGACGTCTTCGGCGAACCGCCGATGACCTGGCAGGAAAAGCTCCGGGCCTTCCTGGTCCGCTACCACATCATGAAGCCAGTGCCCGATCCACCGGTCATCATCCCGGGCAACGACTATCAGAGTCCGAACCGGATGATCCCGCCGCCCCAGCGCCTGCGTCCGTAGCATGGACAGGGTCGCTACTCGGGCCAAACAGGTGGCCGCTTCTCAAAGAAGGCCTTGATCCCTTCGTGACAGGCAGGGGCAGCCGCTTGCCGTGCCATGGCGGGGACAGCCAGGGCATAGGCCTCCGACCGGCTGAGTGAGAGCATGCGATAAAAGTCGCGCTTGCCGGCGGCGACCACGGCGGGGCTCGCCTGGGCGATCTGCCGGGCCAGGGCCAGGCTCACTTGCTCCAGTTCCGCCGGCGGGCAGAAGCGGGTGGTCAATGCCAGGTGCAGGGCAGCGCTGGCCCCGAGGGGCCGCCCCGTGAGCAGCATCTCCAGGGCCTTCTTGGGCGGAAGAGCCGACCGCAACGGTACGGCTGGCGTCGTACAGAACAGTCCCACCTTGACGCCAGGAGTGGCGAAGCTCGCCGACTCCGCGGCCACGACCAGGTCGCAACTGAGGGCAAGCTGGCAGCCGGCTGCGGTCGCCAGCCCCTGGACCTCAGCGATCACCGGTTGGGGCAAGGCCGGCAACCGCTCCATCACCTCCGTGCAAAGGGCGAAGATCTCGGCAAGCTGCTCAGG
>CALLZJ010000080.1 GCA_937858435.1 uncultured bacterium | reverse complement strand
ACCGTGGTCGCCTTCCTCATCGTCGCCGGCTGTGTCTTCGCTCTGGTCAAGGGCGTCAATTCACTCAAGCGGGCCGACGAGGCCAAGCCGGCGGAACCCTCGGCGGAGGCCAAGCTGCTGTCGGAGATTCGCGATCTGCTGAAGGACCAGGCCGCCTCCCGTTAACCAGGGTCGGTGGGCACGGGCGGGTCTCCGGCCGGCGGCGTCGGTGTCGGCGGCGTCGCCGCTGGTGTGGCCGACGCGGGGGGCGGCACCAGATCGGGCTTGAGCACTGGCTGGAACAGACCCAGCGGCCGCCGTAGGTACTGGCCGCGAATGGCGCCGAAGTCGGCGATGGCGTCCCGTGGCGCATCATCCTTGGCAATCCGGATCACGCGAAACCAGCGGCCCGGATCGTCGATCACAATGTTGCCCGGCACCGGCAAGGCCGCCACCACGACCGGCACTACCTCGGCGACAAACATCATCGGCGCGGTGCGCGTCGGCACCGGGGCCGTCTGATCCCGCGTCATGAACTGATGGGTCAGCATCGCGGCCAGCAGGCCGGCGATCAATGCGAAGAGAATCCAGAACAGATAGTTCGCCCGATGCATGTCCTGTGCCTACTACCCCTGGGAAGTGACCACGCCCGTTCCCTGACCCGTTAGTGGGTCAGCGGAGCAAACGGCAGTTTGAAGGTATCGGCGACCGGTTCATTCGTGACTCGGCCTTCGTGGATGTTCACCCCGTGCCGGATCGGCACACTGTCGGTGACGGCCCTGACAAACCCCTTGTTCGCAAGCTGCAGGGCATAAGGCAGCGTCACATTGCACAGGGCGTAGGTGCTGGTCCGCCCCACGGCACCGGGCATGTTGGCCACGCAGTAGTGGATCACCTCGCCCACCTTGTAAGTCGGCTGGGCATGAGTCGTGGCCCGGCTCGTCCGGAAGCACCCCCCTTGACCGCGGGCCCCGCCGCCGCCCCCGGCCCCGGGCTCCAGGCGGCCGAGGCCCCCCCGCCGCACCAACCAAGGAGCCCGAGCACCGGGAATGAGCACGGCCCCGACGACCAGATCGGCCAGCACAAGCTGCTCCAGGATATTGAGCCGGTCACTGAAAAGCGTCTGCACGTTGCGCGGCATGGTGTCGTCCAGGTAACGGAGCCGATCCAGGTTGATGTCGGTGATGACGACGTGGGCCCCCAGTCCGGCAGCCACCTTCGCCGCGTTGGCCCCGACCACCCCGCCCCCCAGGACCAGCACGTGGGCGGGCGGCACTCCCGGCACCCCGCCCAGCAAGATGCCCCGCCCCTCGAACGGTTTCTCCAAATACTTCGCCCCTTCCTGGATGCTCATCCGGCCCGCGACTTCGCTCATCGGCGTCAGCAGCGGCAGCGTCCCCCGGGCATCCTTGATCGTCTCATAAGCGATCGCTGTGCAGCCCGACTCGATCACCGCCCGGGTCAGCTTCTCGTCGGCAGCGAAGTGGAAATAGGTGAACAGCATCTGGCCGCGGCGCATGAGCGGCCATTCCGTCGGCAGCGGCTCCTTGACCTTCACGATCAGATTGGCCTGGGACCAGATGGCGGCGGCATCCGCCACGATTTGCCCGCCGGTCTCCGCATACTGGGCATCTGCGATGCCGCTCCCCTGCCCGGCGCCAGCCTGCACGAGCACCTGATGGCCCGCCCGGGTCAATTCGTAAACCCCGACCGGCAGCATCGCCACGCGATACTCGTCCGCCTTCACTTCCTTCGGTACGCCGACGATCATGCCATCTCTCCCCGGTAGGCTGCGTTTCGTGGTGACTAGTCTACCTTGCACCCGTGTCCAAGGGAATAAGCTGAAAGCAGAAGGCGGCCCGGACTTCCCGGCCGAGGCGGATGACGGGGCATGCCGAGGGGCCGTCCCGCCGCCAGCCCCGCCGTGCTGAAGGACCGCTTGGAGCACACCGTACATGCCGCTGCCCAGCCCAGACGCCTTTGCCGACGCCTTGCTGCTGTCGGGGCCGACCGCCAGCGGCAAGACGGCCGTCGCCCTGGAAATGGCGGATCGGCTCGGAGCCGAGATCGTCAGCGTGGATGCGATCACCGTCTACCGCGGCCTGGACATCGGCTCGGCCAAGCCGACCCCTGCTGAGCAGGCCCGGGTTCGCCATCATCTCATTGATGTCCTCTGGCCCTGGGAGGCGGGATCGGTGGCGGCCTGGCTCGAACGTGCCGCCATCGCCTGTGCGGACATCCGCGCCCGGGGACGCCGCATCCTCGTGGTCGGAGGGACGCCGCTCTACCTCAAGGCGATGCTCCGCGGCCTGTTCGCCGGGCCAACCGCCGACCGCGACCTGCGGGCCCAGCTTGAGGCCTTACCGCTAGGAGAATTGCAGGTCAAGCTAGCCGCCGTCGACCCCCGAGCCGTCGACCGTATTGCCGCTGCCGACCGAAAACGGCTGGTGCGGGCACTGGAAGTCTGGGAACTGACGGGCAGGCCGATCTCAGACTGGCAGCAACAATTCGACCAGCCCCGGCCACGAACCCGGCCGGGCTTCTGGCTCGATTGGCCCCGTTCCGACTTGCATGACCGGATCAACCGCCGGGTGGAGACGATGTTCGCCGCCGGGCTCGTGGACGAGTGCCGCCGCCTGGTTGAACTGGATCGCCCCTTGGCCCGGGAGGTGAAGCAGGCGGCGGGTTATGCCGAAGCCCTGGCCCACCTGCGTGGCGAACTGACACTCGCAGAGGCGGTGACGCAAACGCAGACCCGCACCCGGCAACTGGCCAAGCGGCAGATCACCTGGCTCCGCCACCTGGTTGAACTTCAGCCCTTGCCTGTCCAGACCGGAGACACCCCCGCCGCCCTGGCCGACCGCTTGCTTGCTCAATGGCAATTGGCCTGAGTCTCTTCATGACCCCAAACGCACCGGACCTGTTGTACCCGTGGGCTTCAGCCCGCTTCCGATCACCGCGCTAAATCAACTCCAACCCAAACCGAAACCGGGCGGGTCGCTGCCGAGCGGCAGCCTTACGCAGCAGCCGGGACTTGACCAACTCATTGAGCCAGGCGGCATTCCGGGGCTTGGCCCCCAGCAGCGTCAGGATCTTGAGCAGATCGGCGGAGCGGAAGGGTTCGGTCAGGAGCCCGGAACTAGGCAGCATCTCCAGGGCATGTTGCTTGAGGAAGTCGCGGCCCCGATCGATGATCTCGTCATGGTCGAAGGCGAGCGGCGGCAGCTTGGTGAGCGGGAACCAGTCGAGTGCCGTGGCATCGTCGGCGGCCTGCGGATGTACCCGGTCGGCCGCCACCAGCCCGACAAACGCTATGGAGACAGTCCAGCCCCGCGGATCGCGGCCCGGGTCGCCGAACGCCCCCAACTCCCAGAGCGGGACGTCCACCACCCCTGTTTCCTCGCGTAGCTCGCGGCGGGCGGCATTGACCAGGGGCTCATGCTCGTCCACGAAGCCGCCCGGCAGAGCCCAGGTCCCCTTGTACGGCTCCGCGCGGCGCTGGATGAGCAGCAGCCGCGGTTTATCCTGGAGCAAGGAAAACAGCAAGACATCGACCGTCAGGGCCGGCCGGGAATGGGAGTAAACATAGGGGCCCTTACCGACCATCGCACGCCTCGCTGCCACCGAGAAACACGGCCGTCAACAGACTATGATGCCTGCCGCTGCCGTGAATGGCCAGCACCTTGCGCCAAGACTTCCCCCGCCAAGGCCCGGTAGTCCTCCGCGCCGTGGCAAGCCGGAGCGTACTGGAAGATCGACTGGCCAAAGCTCGGGCACTCCGCCAGCTTGATATTGCGGCGAATCCGTGTCGTAAAGACCTGAGCCTCGCCCCAGGGCACGTTCTGTCCCCGGCTCTTATTCAGGAAGGAATCCAGGTCCCGGACCACTTCGGAGGCCAGCCGCGTCGAGGCCTCATACAGGCACAAAACCACGCCGGTGATCTTGAGGGCCGGATTGATGCGCTTGGCCACCAAGGCCGTCGTTTCGAACAGCTTGCCCATGCCGTGCAGGGCCAAAAAGTGCGGCTGGAGAGGGATGAAGACCTCGTACGCCGCGGCCAGGGCGTTGAGCGTCAGCACCCCCAACGACGGGGCACAATCCATGATGACAAAGTCGAAGCGGCCCTCCTCGGGCGCCAGCAGATCGCGGAGAATCACCTCGCGCCCCACGACGCCCGCCAGTTCCACCTCCGCGGCCGCGAGATTGATGTCGGAGCCTACCAAAGCCAGACCGTCGGCGACCGAGTGCGACAGGTCCGCCAGCGGGCGGGTGTGGATCAGGGCATCGTACATCGACTCGCGGGAGCCGTCGGGTTCGACACCCAGGTGGGTCGTGGCATGAGCCTGGGGGTCCAGGTCGAGAACGAGCACCCGCTGCCCAATCCGGGCCAGAGCGGCGGCCAGGTTCACGGCGGTGGTGGTCTTCCCGACGCCGCCCTTCTGGTTGATAATCGCGATCCGGCGCATGATTCACCCCTCCCTGGGAATACAGCCCTGGATCATAGCGAAAATGGGCCGGCTTGAGAATCCCGACTCCCGAACTGACGGGTGCGTCCAGACCTTCTGGGGGCCAGCGCCACGGCCTGCCGACGGGGTCTCCAGGGCTCGCCACACATCTGGGCGCTAGCGCCAGAGCCTTCCAGAGGGCTGCCACGAGGGGTATTGCGGCTCTTGGACGCTCGCGCCACGTGTTT
>CALLZJ010000079.1 GCA_937858435.1 uncultured bacterium | reverse complement strand
CAAGCGGCCCTATCGCCTCTTCCGTCACGCCCTGGGCACCGACCCGAAAGCCGACACCCTCGTCTACGAGGAAAAGGACGAACTCTTCAATCTCGGGTTGGGCCGCACGCTCGATCGCAAGTATTTGATCGTCGGGACCTTCAGCTTCGAGAGCACGCAGTGCTGGTTCGTGCCCACGGCCGAGCCGCTCACCGCCCCCCGCTTGATCTGGCCAGTGGAGGATCGTCATCGCTACATGATTGCCGGCCATCGCGACGGTCAGTTCTACGTCCTGACCAACAAGAACGCCAAGAACTTCAGCCTGGTCGCCGTGCCGGTCGGCGCACCGACGGAGATCACCGAAGTCGTTGCGCACCGTCCCGAAGTCTTGCTCGAAGGCGCGACGGTCTTCGCACACCACGTCGTGCTCTCGGAGCGGCAAGAGGGGCTGGATCGCCTTGTCGTGCGGCCGCTCGCCGGGGGAAGCGAGCAAGTCATTCGCATGCCGGAACCGACTTACACCCTCAGCAGTGCCGTCAACGCCGAGTTCGACGTCAAGACCTTTCGCTACGGCTACAGCTCCTACGTCACTCCCACTTCCGTGTTCGAGTACGACATGGAAAAGCAGGCCTCCACGCTCATCAAGCAGCAGGAAGTGCTCGGGGGCTTCGATCGGAGCCTCTACCGCAGCGAACGCATCTGGGCCACGTCGCATGACGGCATCAAGGTGCCCATCTCGCTCGTCTACCGCATCGACAAGATGAAAAAGGACGGCTCCAATCCGTGCTGGCTCCACGGCTACGGTTCCTACGGCTACGGTGCGACCATCAACTTCTCCGTCGCCCACCTCAGCATGCTGGACCGCGGCTTCGTCGTCGCCGACGCCCACATCCGCGGCGGCAATGACCTCGGCGAGCTCTGGCACGAAGACGGCAAGCTGATGAAGAAGAAGAACACCTTCCTCGACTTCATCGCCTGCGGCCAGCACCTTTGCCGCGAGCGGTTCACGAGTGCGGACAAGCTGGTCATCGAAGGCGGCTCCGCGGGCGGGCTCTTGATCGGTGCCACGATCAACATGGCCCCGCCCGGCTTCTGCCGCATCGCCATCCTGGATGTCCCCTTCGTCGATGTCGTCAACACCATCTGCGACCCCTCGCTGCCCCTCACGACCCAAGAATACTTGGAGTGGGGCGATCCTAACGAGAAGGAAGCCTTCGAATATATCAAGAGCTATTGCCCCTATACGAACCTGGCGGCTCGGCCCTATCCGGCGGTGTTCGTGTTCACCAGCTACAATGACAGTCAGGTGATGTACTGGGAACCGGCCAAGTACGTCGCTAAGCTGCGCGCCCTCAAGACCGATGCCAACGTGGCTCTGTTCAAGTGCAACATGGCAGCGGGCCACAGCGGCGCGAGCGGCCGGTACGATGCGATTAAGGATGTCGCCTTGACACAAGCCTTCGTGCTATGGCAGCTTGGCATGATTGAGTAGCTCGGAAAAGGCTAAAAGTCGACCTTCAGGAGGCAAGGATGCCTTTCCCACAGCGAAGCGAACGCGCCCAGCGTCCACGCCGCCACGGCCAGCCGACCGAAGTGGCGACGCTGGTCCACCTGCTGAATGAGCGCTACCGCCAGGAGTTCGATCGAGCCGAGCGGCTCGCGGCGGAACTGCGGGACATCCGGCACTCGCGGCTGTGGCCCTTCTTCGCCTGGCTCCGTCGGCTGCGCGCCCGGTTCCAGCCATCGCTCCAGCCGCCACCCGTCCCGGAGGAGCCCTTTGGGCCGTTCCCCGAGGCCGGCACCGCTCCGCCCCGGCCCGATCTCCCCTGCTCCATCGTCATTCCCATCCGCGACCAGGCCGCCCTGCTCCGGACCTGCCTGCGTTCGCTACGGCGGACCACGCTCGTCGAGCAGCCCGAGATCATCCTGGTCGACAACGGCTCGACCTGCCGCGACACCTTGCGCTTCCTGGCCCGGTGGCGTGAGCGCGGCCGAGGTCTGGTTCTGTCCCGGCCCGGCCCGTTCAACTTCTCCTGGCTGTGCAACGAAGGGGCTCGGATCGCAACTGGCGAAGTGCTGCTCTTTCTGAACAACGACGTGACTGCCCTAAAGCCCGGGTGGCTGGCTGCCATGGCGGGGCTGGCCACGCTGCCGACTGTCGGGGCCGTCGGCGCGACCTTGCTCTACCCGAACGGCACCTTACAGCATGCCGGCCTGGCCCGGGACCACTCCGGACGTTGGCATCATCCCTTTCGGTTCGCGTTGACCTCCGGGGCCGGAACGGCTTCGATCCTGCGTCAAGTGCACACCGCTGCCGCGGCCACTGGCGCTTGTCTCATGGTCGAGAAGCGACGCTTCGCCGAGGTCGGCGGCTTCGACGAACAGCTTCCCGTCACGGGCAATGATGCCGACCTTTGTCTGCGGCTGGCAGCCAAGGGACTCGCAACCGTCGTGACCCCCGCGGCCCGGCTGGTCCATTTCGAGTCCCTTACCCGGGGCTTCACCTGCGAGGCTGCTGCATGAAGTCGCTGGTCAAGCGAGCGGCCCGCTGGTTCCACTACGCCCTGGGCGGCTCGAGCCCAGGGCCGAAGCCGCTGGCGTTCAGGCTACTCTCCTGGACCTGGCGGCGGCTACGCTGGCTCTACCATCGCTTGGCCAAGCGCCAGCCGCCCCTGCTGCTCGTGCTGGACGGTCCGCCCCGGCTCGAAGGGTTTGCGGCCTTATCGGGCTGGGCCGTCAGCCGGCTTGGCCGGGTTGTTCGAGTTGAGGCCTGGGTCGAGGGGCGACTCCTGGCGAGCACGGCTCCCCGCGAGAATCGTCCCGACGTTGCCGAGCGCTTCCCCGGCTTTCACCTGACCCAGCCCTGCGGATTCCGCCTGGCCCCGCCCCCCGAGGCTCTCGCCGACGGCCATCATGCCCTCATCCTCCGCATCAGTGACAACCGCGGCCAAAGCCACGATGCCGCCTTCGAGCTAGTGGTCCATCGCTATCGCATTCCAGACGACGATTCCACGCCCAGCCACCTTCGTGGGACCAATCGCGAGTATCAACACTGGCTCGCGGCCCCCCGGCCGATGGAGGTCAGCCCGGGCCGACTTCCCGCCCAGCCTGGAGCAGCCGGAGGCAAGATCAGCCTGCTCATGCCGGTCTATCGCCCTCGACCCGATCACTTGCGCGAAGCGATCGACTCGGTGCGCGGCCAGACGTATGGCGATTGGGAGTTGTGCCTGTGCGACGACGGCACGGGTCAGGCGGAGTTGAGCCGTTTCCTCCAGGAAGTGACGGCCGCCGAGCCGCGCATCAAGTGGGCACGTCATGAAGCGAACCGGGGCATTGCCGCGGCCACGAACACCGCCTGGGATGCTGCCACAGGGGACTGGCTGGCCTTCATGGACCAGGATGACTTGCTCGCCCCGGAAGCTCTGGAGCGAGTCGCCAGACGGCTCTCAAGCGATCAGCCCGACGTGCTGTACACGGACGAAGATCGGCTCGATGACCGAGGCTGCCGAGTGGAGCCGTTCTTCAAGCCGGATTGGTCGCCGGACTTGCTCCGCTCCATGATGTACCTGGCTCACTTGTGCGTTTATCGCCGGACCTTCATCGAGGACGTTGGCCGCTGCGATAGCCAGTTCGACGGCGGGCAGGACTGGGACCTGGCCCTGCGCGCCACCCAGCGGACCGAGCGAATTACCCATCTCGCGGAGGTGCTTTACCACTGGCGCCTGGGCGGAAACTCGGCGGGCCAGGCCTTCAACCAGGTTTGCCACGAACGGGGGCGGCGGGCCGTGGGCCGGTCTCTGGAGCGAACTGGCGAACGGGGCCGCGTTATCGATGGGTTCGGCGGATGCACCTTCCATGTTCGCTACGACCTGCCCGAGCCCCGGCCGCTTGTTTCGATTGTGATCCCCACCAAGGATCAGCCCCAGCGTCTGGCGGCTTGTCTGCGTTCGATTCGGCAACGCACTGCCTACCAGCCGTTCGAGATCGTGGTGGTCGACAATGGCAGCACGACCCTGGAGGCACGCTGGCTATTGCTCCATTGCGGGGCCGAACAGGTTCTGCGTCTACCCGGTCCCTTCAATCACTCACGCTTGAACAACGTCGCGGCCCGAGCTGCACGCGGAGAGTTGCTACTACTCCTGAACGATGATGTGGAGGTGCTCGACCCGGATTGGCTCACCGCGATGGTGGAACAAGCCGTTCGGCCCGAGGTCGGAGCCGTCGGGGCGTGGCTGTTCTATCCAGACGGTTTGACCCAACATGCCGGCATCGTGACGGGCCTGGGACTTGGAGCAGTGAACCTTTCCAGTGCCTATTCGAGAGACGGGCTGGATCGCGGCATGGTCCGTCTGATTCGCAACGTCAGTGCCGTCACGGGAGCCTGCCTGCTCACGCGTAGGGAGCTGTTCTTGCGGCTGAGCGGATTGGATGAGATTGGCCTGCCGACCAGCTTCAACGACGTGGACTACTGCATGCGCTTGCGGCGGGAGGGGTTGCGGCTCGTGCAAACGCCGCTCGCCCGGCTTCTGCATCATGAGTCAGCGTCCCGGCAGCTTGAGCCGGCCTCGGAAGCCCGGTATGCCCGGGTCCTTTGGGAACGCTGGGGAGACCTCTTGAGCCCCGATCCGTTTTGGAGCCCGAACTGGAACGGCGATCCGGTGGGGCAGCCAGGACTGAGCTTCAACTGGCCAGCCCGGATGCCGACAGTGGCTCGGCAGGCAGCCTAGGCCTGCTAGTGGGTCGACAAACGCGAACAGCCCCGAGGGCCCTTGGGCCCCGGGGCTGGTGCAGTTTTCGCTCTGCCGCCAAAGTGGCCTAGAGGATGCCGCCGTGCGTGCGGTACGGTGTTAGGTGGGACGGCTGGTCGATGAACCAGATACGTTCCCATTCCAACTGGGCGTTCCGCAGGTC
>CALLZJ010000078.1 GCA_937858435.1 uncultured bacterium | reverse complement strand
GGGCGCCAGGCCGCTTGCTTCCGAAGAGTCTCGGCCATCAGCGGCTCCGGGGCACACTCCGCGAGGCGCCGTTGTCATCGGGCCCCAGGCCCAAGATGTAGTCCACCGCGCCCGGGCTCCACGTCGCAGCATTGGGATAGGACTTGGCACTTTCGGCCCAGGCGATCCGCAGCATGTCGGTGTCGATCACGCCCGGATTGAGCGGCACGGCAGCCATCCCCGCGGGCAACTCCTGGGCCAGGGCCTTGGTGAGTCCCTCGATGGCGTGCTTGGAAGCACAATAGGGGGCAGCCTCGGCCGACGTGGATCGGCCCCAACCGGAACTCAGGTTGACGATCACGCCCTGCCGCCGCTCCACCATGGCCGGCACGAAATGGCGAATGACATTGGCCACGCCGATCACGTTGACGGCGATAAGGCGGTCGAACTCCTCGCGCGGCACTTCCCACAGCGGCGCGGGCTTGTTCATCAAGGCAGCATTGTTGATCAGTAGGTCAGGCGGACCATGCTGGGCCAGGACCGCTCGGGCCCACGCTGCCACGGCGGCATCGTCCGCCACGTCCACGGCCGCCAGCAAGTGGGGCGGACCGAAGGCAGTGGCGAGCGCGGCCACCTGTTCCCGATTGCGGCCGCAACCGCTGACTGTATGGCCGCGTTCACGCAGGCGCTCAGCCAGCGCACGGCCCAGGCCACGTGTCACTCCCGTTAGCACGATGTGTCTGTTCATGATCCTTCTCAGGTGCGGTAGCGTCGCCACTGGCCATCGGGGCCGAGAACTTCGTTGGGGCGAAATCGGGCCTTGTACTCCAGTGAGCGGCAGCCCGCCACGTAATAGCCCAAGTAGACGTGCTGCTGGTTGCGCTGCCGTGCCTCGGCAATCAGGGCCAGCACGTTCCAGGTGCCGAGCCCACGGTCTTGCAGTTCGGGCTCATGGTAGAAGTAGATGGCCGACAATCCGACGGAGAGCCTGTCCACGTAGCCGACGCCGACGAGCCGATCCGCCAGCCAGTAAGTCCATTCCTCGGTACGGAAGGGATTATCTACAAAAGCGGCGGCGTAGGAGCCGGCATCCTTGGGCTCGTTTAAAGGCCAGCCCTTCGTCGCATGCTGATGGTTGTGGTAGCGATCATAGAGTTGGAGCCGTTCCTCGCTCACGGCCGGCCGGCCGATGCGGAGCCGAATCTCTTCTTCGTTGGTCTTTCGATTGCGGCGCTGGCTCCGATTGGGGGTGAAGGCCGCCACTTCGACCCGCAGCGATTGACAAGCCGTGCAAGTGGGACAGCGCGGCCGAAACACGGCCCGGCCGAAGCGCCGCCAACCCTCCAGCATCTGGTCGGCATAGTCCTCGGAAAAGAGTGAAGCGTAAATCTCGTACTCGTGCCGCCAGACCTGATCGGGCAGGTAGCCACACGTCTCAACAGGAGTCAGGAAATGTTGCAGCTTCTGCATGACGTCAATCGTTGGCGCAGCGCTGATGCTGGAGAGGTCCCGCCGGCTCAGCAGTTAGACCTGGACTTCCCAGATGCACTCGATTTCGACCGCCATGCTCCCCGGCAGGGAAGTGGCTCCCACCGCCGATCGCGCCCCCACTCCCGCCTCGGCTCCAAAGAGGTCGGCCATCAACTCCGAGAAGCCATTGATGACCTTGGGCTGGTCCTTGAACTCCGGCGTACACTGGACCAGTCCCAGCGTCTTGATGAGCCGCTTGGCCCGATCGAGCGTGCCCAAGGTGGAGCGAATCGTGGAGAGGATCGACAGCCCGACTTGTCGGGCCGCTGCCTTACCTTCTTCCAAAGAGAGTTCAGTGCCGACGCGTCCGAGGATGAGCGAGCCGTCCGGCTTGAGCGGGCCATGGCCGGACAGGTAAAGCACGTTGCCGATGAGGACCGCGGGCTTGTACACGCCGACCGGCTTGGCGGCCGGCGGGAGAATGAGATGGAGTTCCTGGAGCCGACGTTCGGGACTCATCGAGTGCCTCCTGCCTGGTGAGACGGATCAATGTCCTAAGCAAAGAGGCGGGCCGCGCCACGCAAGGACGCCTCTTCCAGCATCATAACGGACCCGTGGGAGTATTCAGGCAACAATCGCCGAACCAGGTCGGCTCCGCCACCGCTGAGGAAGACCCGGCTTGGCGGTTGGTGCCGCTCCAGAGCAGCCATGGCACCGCGATGGCCCCGGCGCATGGTTTCGAGCAAAGCGGCCAGCAGATCGAGACGGTGTGTCGCCAGGCTCAGATTCTGCCAGCCCGCATGCCGGGCTTCGATCTCCAGCCGGTCGCCGCCCAGAAACGGGGGATCGAAGATCACCGACGTGGCACGCTGCCGAGCTGCTTCCAGGGTGGCACCATAGAACTCAATGTCCGGCTGATCGGCGAAGCAGAGCCGGTGCATCCACTCCAGGGCCACGCCGCCCACGGGGTTGTGGACCACGTGCACGAACTGCCGGCCGACCCCCAGGTGCCGGGTCAGCCGCTGGGAATGGGGACTGGGTGCATCGGTCAACACGGCCAGGACCTGGGTCGTGCCCACCATGTGGAGCAGATCGTCCCGCTGGGCACCGGCTGCCAGCAGGGCGGCTGTCGTGTCGGGAACTCCCAACTTGACTGGCGTCCCTTCAGGCAAACCCAGCGCCTCGGCCCCTTGGGAATGGAGATAACCCACGGTCAAGTTGCCGGGAAGAATGGGAGGCAGCCAGGCCCCGGCAACCCCGAAGTAGGCGCACCAGCGCGGCGACCAGTCGGGCTCTGCCATCAGACTGCACAGCCCCGTGAAGCAGGCGTTAGCGGGATCGAACGCCGCCACGCCAGTCAGCTTGAGGCAAATCCAGCCGTTGACGTGGAGGTAGCGGTGTAGCCGCCGCCGTAGCTCCGGCTGGGATTCATGCAAGTGCTGAAACACCACGGCACTGATGCCGCCCGGCAACGGTCGATTGCCGGTGCTCTCCAAAAAAGCGGGCCCCAACTCCCGCTCGATCTCGCGCGCTTCGGGCTGGGACCGGCGGTCTAAGTGAGTGATGATCGGCGTCAGCGGCTCGTCACGCTCATCGAGCAGGATCAGGCCAGGCGTGAAAGTGGCGAGGCCAATCCCCTCGATGGTGTGACCCGCGGCCGCGGCGCTGGCTGCCTTCACCAGGGCGTCCCAGAGGCGGAAGGGATCGACGACGGCCTGGTCTGGTCCGGGGTTTTCCAGCGGGCAGGCTTCACGAATGAGCGGGCCGACGAGTTCACCCGTGGTCGGTGCGATGGCGGCGGCCTTGATGACCGAGGTGCCCACATCCAAAGCTAGGACCGCCATCAGCAGTACGCCTCCCCGGAACCGACCCACGCTTCATCGTGCATCGCCAGCCGGTTGCCATTATAACGATCAACACGGGGTGTATCAGCACCCCGGCCCCGCAACGCTCGGATGTCGCCATGCCGCGCTCGAGTTGGTTCATTGTCGTGCTCTTTACCGCCCTACTGCTGGCGGGGGTCTATGTCCTGCTCTATCAAGGGGCGGAAGGACCCGCCGAGCTCACCGTGGCGGCCGTCCCCGATGGGGATCAAGAAATCGCCTGGCTCCATCCGGCCACCACGCCCTACACCTGGGAGCGATTCGTCGCCGGCATGCAGTACCTGGCTGACAAACGCCCCGACCTCGGCCTGAAGATTGATCTACGCGAGGCTTTCCCGGCAACGTCCACGGCCATGGCCAGCGTCGGACTCCGCCGCTCAGGAGTAGTCGGCACTTTGTGGATCCGTTGGTGCAAGCTGACGGGCCAGCATGGCCAGGCTGCCTGGCTCGAAGCCCTGGCCCAACGGCAGCCGCCGCCCCTGGCCATCGTTGGGGGTGGCAGCAGCGATCGCGCCCGTCAGTTGGCCGAATTGCTCGCGGCCAGGCGCACGGCCACCGGCTATGCCCCACCCTTTCTCGTGACCACGGCCACGGCCGATTCCGTCTTCACCGCGGAGCAAGAAGAAGCGCCCCTGCTTGACATCTACTCCGGCCGTTCCTTCCGCTGCTGCTACAGCAACCGGCAGATGGCCCAGGCAACACTGGACTTCATCTTCAGCCAGCCGGACCTGCGGCCCGATCACGGTCCGGCCTACCTCGTCTACTGGGAAGACGATCCCTACTCACGGGACATGATGGATCAGAGCCGGGCGCTGCTCTGGGAGTGGCAAAGCATGCCCGAGGCCTCCGCTCTACGCCGGCGCGGCGAACTGGGCGAGGTCCAGTTCGTGCAACTGGCGATCCGGCACAGCATCGGCCCGGTTACCGAGCCCAACCCGCCGGAGGCTGAGGCGATTCAGAAGCTGGTCGATGAGGCCGCCAGCCTGCCGGAACTGAAGCGGGCCCTGCTCTTCTTGCCCGGCGAGGTCAAGCCGACCCGTCGGGTGCTGCGGTCGCTGGTGCAAGCGGCTCCCGCCTTGGCACCACGTTTTGTGGTGGCGACCGGCGACGCCGTCGATTTCAACGTCATCTTCCGCGATCGGCACCTGGCCTGGCCGCTCCAGGAGCTTCCCTGCACGCTCCTGCTCTTTTGTCATCGCAACCCTGTCCAGGACGCGGCCGGCTTCGCAGCCCGGACGGGTCGCGGTCGGGACCTGGCGGCGACAAGCTCCGGGACCCACGATCTCTTGCTGTATGCCGATGTGGGTGCGGCACTGGTTGAGGCCACCTTCGCGGACCGGAAGCTGCTGGGCGACGTGGACCAGGTGACGAATCGCCTCAGGGCGGTCAAGGACGAGCACGGGCAGGCTCGGTTCGACGAGCGAGGCGAGCGGCCCGGCGGGCGTGGGGAGTTCGTGGTACTGCTCCGGCCCCTTCGCCGTGGCGACCGGGTGCTGCCCCAGGCGACCATCGTGGTCAGCGAGCGCGGAGTCGATGGCGACTGGAGGCTGGTGCGGGAGTTCCAGGTCGAGGATACCGGCGGCCCGGGACCATAAGCCGCTCGCCGCCCCTGGCTACTGGTCCATGATTTCCTTCATCTTCTTGTCCGCCAGGTCCTGCACCTTGGCCTCATAGGCGTCGGTGAGCTTCTGGACTTCCCCCTTGCCCGAGTCGCGTTCGTCCTCGGTCATTTCCTTGTTCTTTTCGGCTCCGTCGAAAGCCTTGTTGGCATCGCGCCGGATATTGCGAATGGCGACCTTGGACTCTTCGGCCAGCTTCTTGACGCGGGTTGTCATCTTGGCTCGCTGCTCGCCGCTCATGGGCGGGATATTGAGGCGAATGACCTTGCCGTCATTGTTGGGAGCCAGCCCCAAGCCGCTGGCAATGATCGCCTTCTCGATGTCCTTGAGGCCGCCCGGATCGAAAGGCTTGATCAGAATCGACTGGGCGTCGGGCGTACTGATCGTGGCAAGCTGCCGCAACGGCGTCGGCGAACCGTAGTATTCCACGCGCAGGGTATCCACCAGGGCGGGGCTCGCACGACCGGTTCGAATGCCACGTAATTCCTCGCGCAAGACGCTGAGAGCCTTGTCCATCCGCTCTTCGGCATCCAAGAGTATTTCGTCGCTGGACATGCGCTGCTCCAGATTCAGGCCTGATGGCTGATCAAGGTCCCCACGCGCTGGCCCCTAATGGCCCGCTCGATGTTACCTTCCCGTTTGAAATTGAACACGATAATCGGCAAGGGCGGATCGGCTTTGGCCGCGGAGTCCAGGGCCGATACGTCAATGACGCCCAAGCCATCCTTGATCGCCTTGTCATAGGTCAAGCGTTCATAGAGGACGGCGTGGGGGTTCTTCTCTGGGTCCGCGCTGTAGACGCCGTCCACCTTGGTCGCCTTGAGCATGATCTGGGCTTCGACCTCCCGAGCCCGAGTGGCAGCCGCCGTATCGGTCGTGACAAAGGGGTTGCCGGTCCCCCCCGCGAGGATGACAACGCGCCCCTTCTCCAGATGCCGAATGCACCTCAGGACGTAGTAGGGCTCGGCGACCTGATCGGCTCGCAAGGCGGTCATGAGGCGCGCGGGACAGCCTTCTTTTTCGAGCACTTCTCGGAGAGCCATGCCGTTCATCATGGTGGCGAGCATGCCCATGTAGTGAGCGGTGCGTTCGGGAATCGGGCCACCTTTGAACGCGAACTGCGAGCCACGGAGGATGTTGCCTCCACCCACGACGATTGTGAGCTGCACCCCCGTGGCGGACACGACTCGCTTGATTTGCTGGGCGACCGACTGCGTTTCGGTCAGGCTGATGCCCCCCTTCCCAGCCGAGCCGAAGCTCTCGCCGCTGAGTTTCAGGAGCACCCGTTGATAGCGCGGTTGAGACGGGTCGTCGCTGGGCATGGCGAGGGGCCACCTAGAGTCGGGAAGACACGCAGAGATTATAGTTGTGACGAGCGCCCCCGGCGCAGGCTTTCCCCGAGGGGCCGGAATTGCCGCCCTCTCCTCAGGGCGTCGGGCCGCCAGATGCGGGCATCTCCTGCGTGATGAGCCGAGCCGACCGGTTGCGGCTGAAGTAGCACCAGGCCCACTGAATCAGGACGAGGAGCCGGTTGTGGAAGCCGATCAGGAACAGCAGATGCACGAACAGCCAGGACAGCCAGGCCGGGTAGCCGCTGAGACGCACCCAACCCAGATCGGCCACGGCGGCCCCACGACCGATCGTCGCCATGCTGCCGCGGTCGTGGTATTCGAAGCTGGGCGTGGGCCGCCCCTTCAGTCGGGCCTCGATGACCCGGGCCACGAATTGGCCTTGCTGTAGTGCCACGGGGGCGATGCCGGGCAGGGGCTTACCCTCGCGGCCGACGCACAAGGCCAGGTCGCCAATGACGAAAATCTCGGGATGGTCCGGCAGAGTCAGATCGGAGCCGACCCGCACCCGGCCGGCCCGGTCCAGTTCCGCGCCGGTCCGGTGGGCGAGTGCCCTGCCCAGCGCCTCGGCCTGCACCCCTGCCCCCCAAAGGACCGTCTTCGTGGCCAACCAGACTTCATGTTCGCCATCCAGGTAGACCACATGGTCCGCCGCGATGTCGGTCACGAGCGCGCCCGTGCGCACTTCAACCCCCAAACGGCCAAGGGCACGAGTTGCCTTGGCCGACAACTTGGGCGGATAGCTGGTTAGGATTCGCTCAGCTCCTTCTAGCAGCAAGATGCGCGCTTTGGCGGGCTCGCAGTGCCGAAACTCGTGCCGCAGTGTGTGATGGGCCAACTCGCCGATGGCACCGGCCAACTCCACGCCCGTTGGCCCACCGCCGACGATGACAAAGGTCAGGCAAGCCTGGCGTTCGTCAGCCGCGAGGGTGGTCTCGGCCCGCTCGAAGGCCTGGAGCACCCGCCGACGAATCGTGGTGGCATCTTCGATGGTCTTAAGACCCGGCGCCCAGGCCTCCCAGTGATCCTTGCCGAAATAGCTGTGGCGCACGCCGGCCGCGACGACCAGGTAGTCGTAGGGCTGACGCCCGCAGCTATGGATGACCTCCCGCTGGCCCACTTCGAAGTCCTGTACCTCTGCCATGAGCACTTCGGTGTTGCGCTGGCGGCGCAGGATGCTTCGCAGAGGGGCGGCGATGTTGGCCGGCGACAGTCCGCCCGTTGCGACCTGGTACAAGAGCGGCTGAAAGAGATGGAAGTTGCGACGGTCGATCAGGGTGACCGGGACGGCGGCCGGGGGAAGGGCCTGGGCCGTGGCTACCCCGCCAAACCCACCGCCAATGATGACCACGCGTGGAGCCGCTGTTGCCTGAGCCATGGCCATCGTTATAGCAATCGCCAAGCGGTCATCGTACCAGGGAGTACGGGCTAACGGTCTTCCACGCGGCGACCGGCTCGGAGCAGCCGATCACGGATCGCCAACCAAGGCGGCGTATCCGGCGGTAGGACCACGTGGATCGCACCGAGCCCGGCTTGGTCCAGGGCACGGAGTTCGTCATAGAGCCGAGCCGACGCCTGGAGAGGTAAGTTCGGCAGCCGGCGGACTCTCACTCCAGGTTCGTTCGGTACCTCCGAGTCGGGACCGCCTTCAGAAAAGGTCACCAGAACACACGGGAGACCGCCGCTCCGAACTGTCTGCAAGGCTGCCCAGCCTTCGGCCTCGCCATCCCACAGCCAGACCGGCGTGCGCGGCGCATAGTGTCGAGCCATCTGTCCCGGTGCCGGCAGCGGTCCCGCTTTCGGTGCGTGGCCCCCAATCGCTAGCGTCCCAACTACCTCGCCGATTTCAGCCGCAGTCACAAGCCCCGGACGGAGCAAGACGGGATCTGGCCCAGAAAGATCGACCACGGTCGATTCAATGCCTCCGGGGCAGGGCCCGCCATCGAGAACAGCGTCGATGCGGCCGCTCAATTCTGCCAGGACGTGCTCGGC
>CALLZJ010000077.1 GCA_937858435.1 uncultured bacterium | reverse complement strand
TGGTGCAGATTGTGGCGAGCACAACCGGGAATAGCATGGGGGCCGGGAACGACGCCACAATCTGCACCACCGGCTGGAGCCGTTGCGACCACTTGGGCGACAGGCCAATGGCCAGCCCGGCCGGCACCGCCCAAAGCGTCCCAATCGCCACGGCTAGCAGCACTCGGGCCATGGTGACGAGGGTCGAGAGACCCAGGTCCAACCACATCGACCAGGTGACGTCCTTTAGCAGGTCGAACAGACCTACCGCGCCCCAAAGGAGCACACCCACGAGCAGCACCAGTGGAATTGGCCGCAGCCAAGCCGCAAGCGGCCACCGTCGCGGTGCCGCGTGCTGGACTTTGGCCGGACGCTCAGATCGGCGTGGCAGCCACCGCCCAATCCAGCCCCCCACAACCTCAACGAACCACGACCGCCGGAGCCAGGTGAGGAACCAGGATTGGGGCTCCTCCACGTCGGCCCCCTCCTCGACCCGAAACTTTTGGGCCCAAACGACGATCGGCCGCCACAGGAGTTGATCCAAAGCCAGGATCATGATCGTCATCGCAATCACGGCGTAGACCATGGCCGGCACGTCGCCCCGCTCCACTGCCACGCTCATGTACGAACCCACGCCCGGCAATCGGAAGTCCCGATCCCCGAGCTGGAAAGCCTCGTTGATCATCAGGAAGAACCAGCCCCCAGCCATGCTCATCATGCTGTTCCAGACCAGCCCGATCATGGAGAAGGGCAGCTCCAGCCACTTGAACCGCTGCCAGGTGGTGAAGCCATAAACGCGGGCCACTTCCTTCATCTCGGTCGGGATCGACCGCAGCGAGTGGTAGAAGCTGAAGGTCATGTTCCAGACCTGGCCCGTGAAGATCATGATGATCGCCACCAGTTCCAGGCCGACGTTGCTTCCCGGGAAGAGGGCCACGAAGGCCACCATCAGGCCGGGCATGAAGCCAAGCACGGGGATGCTCTGCAAGATGTCCAGGAGCGGTAGCAGGACCCGGGCGGCGATCTTGTCCTTGGCCGCCCACCAGCCGTAGGCTAGCGTGAAGCCCAGCGAGAGCACGTAGGCGATCAGGCCGCGTGACAGCGAGAAGAATGTATACTCGGGCAGGCGCCAGGGTGAGAGGTCGATCTCGACCGCAGCGCGATGCTCGCCGACCCAGGTGCGACCCACCTGAACCGCTCCGAGGAAGACGCCCGCCACGCCGATGAGCAGCACCAGGTCCGTCCAGCGCACGAACCAGGAGCGCGGCTCGGTCCAGGCCTGCGACTCGCCGTATCGATCGTGATGCGGCTCATTGATCACGCCGACGCCCCATCTGCATCATGCCGCCGGGGCACGCCGCCGCCGAACGGGCAAAGCCATCATTGTGGCCGAGCCGCACCTGGCAGGCAATGGCGTTTCTCGCTATTCCTGGAGACTTCAAGTCCGGGTCAGCGGCTGGGCGGCTCCCAGAACTCCGGGCGCCCCTCGATCGGCGTCGGCGGCTTGTCCCAGGTCGTGTCGACCCGTTGCGGCCGCACCCCAAGCCACCAGATCACCCCCATGACAAACGCCGTGAGGGACATGATCGCCGCCACCACGAAGTAGGGAAACTGCTTTTCCACCCGGGCCTTGAACACGATGTCGTCCGGCCGCTCGGGAAAGTAGAGGATGTCGTAGTTGAAGCCCTGGCGAAAGTCGGGGCTGTCAGTCTCCACCCGCTTGCCCAGCCGCAGCTCACCGCCGCGAGGCCGATAGCGGACGTCGGCATAGTAGTCGG
>CALLZJ010000076.1 GCA_937858435.1 uncultured bacterium | reverse complement strand
TGCCAGGAACCGAGCCATTGCATGTACAGAATCATGGCCAGCCCACGCTTGTTGGGCAGGAGGGGGGTCGGCTGATGCTGATCCAGACCGCGTAGCTGCTCGAAGTAGGCCCGTTCCCAATCCATCGTCGGCTCGGGTGGGTTGCTGGCAAAGAAGTCGGCCGGCGTATCGAAGAACCACGGATAGGTCGGCATCACCGACTCCGGCGACGTGCTCCGCGGATCGTAGAAGTGGGCCGCATGCCAGTCGTTCGAGCGTCGGCCCCCTTCACGAATGAGATCGGGCCCGACCCGGCGCGTGCCGAACATGACCGGCCGCTGCAGTTCATTGCCATACTCCCAACTGTTGGAGACTGGCCCCCAGCGTTCCACCTCGTTCGAGACCCCGCGGACGAACTGGCTATGGCAATGCCAGCAGCCTTCGCCGATGTAGACCTTGCGCGCCACCCGCAGCGCGTCGGCGATGATCTTGACTTCGGCGTCCAGTTCCGTCGAAGCTTCCGAGCCACGAGGTATGCTCGACCCCAGGATGCCGATGTGCCGGTTGAACTGGCCCCGGTAGCGGCGGGCCAGGTCATGGGCCATGATGAGCATGTTCTCGTTCTTGATGACTCGCGGATGGACCATGTCCTCTGCGGTCAGTTCCGGGCGATCGGCATACATGATCCAGGGGACCAGGCCGCTCGCCACGAAAGCCAAGGCGAACGAGAACAATCCCGCAATCATCAACACGCCGTGTTTGGATTCGAACATGGCCGTCCTCGTCTATCCTGCCCGGTGTCGTGAGAAGCTCGAGTCCCAGGAAGCTGGCTCCTAGGCTGAGACCGCCCCCTGACCGCGGCGCCGCCAGGTCATGAACAGATTCCACAGGAAACAGAACTGCCCCGCCAGGATGGTCAGGCCGGCAAACACCCGCACCCACCACATGGGCATCGACACCCGCAGCGACTCTTCCCAGATTTCCTTCGACGCCCAGGAGAAGCCTTGGAACACGCCCAAGAGGATGAGCCCCGAGAGCATCACTGTTAGCCCGACCACCGAGAGCCAGTAGTGCCATTCAAGCAGCGTCTGGCTATACCAGGCCGTCTTGAGCAGGCGGGGGAAGAGGTAGACCATGGTGCCAAGATGCCAGAAGACGAACACGCCGAACATGACCATGTGGGCATGGCCCACCACCCAGTCGGTGAAGTGAATGATCTGCTGGAACGTCAGCGTGGTCTGGAACGCGCACTGCAGGCACGTGAGGAAGTAGAAGATCATGCCGGTGTAGAACCAGCGCAGCGGCAGATTGCGGAAGGCCTCGCGCCCCTGACCCCAAATGGTACCGAAGAAGTTGATGATGACGGTCGTCACCACGAACTCGACGGCGATGGTCGAAATGACCGCGCCGTACTGGAGGAACATGGGGATCGGGGTGTAGAGGAAGTGGTGGATGCCGGTCAGCGGGTAGAAGAAGGCCAGCCCCCAGAAGCCCACCAGCGAGAGGGCATGGCTCCACATCGGCTTCCGGAGAATGATCGGGACGAAATAGTACATCAGCCCCCAGCCGAGCGGCGTGACGAACAGACCGACCAAGTCGTGAATGAACATGCCGCCGATCGCGCCGCCGCCGACGCCCCCGACGACGTATTCGGGCAGGAAGTTGCCCATGGCATAGGTCAAGACCGTCCAAATGAACGCCGCGATGAAGTACCAAAGCGTGACGTACATCGGCCCCTGGACCTTGAGGATCGGCGCCAAGAAGTTGATGGCCACCAGAATGAGGCCCGCTAGGGCCAGCGGGTCGATCCAAGTGGGGGTTTCACCCCATTCGATGCCTTGTGCCTCGCCCAGAAGGATGCCGACCGCCGTGGCCAGCACGACCACCTGCCAGGCAGCGAAAATGAACCAGGACAGGGCGTTACTCAAGACCGGGCGGTAGGTCAGGCGTGGCACGACCCAGTGCAGCGCGCCCAGGAAGGCGTTGGCGATGAAGCCGTAGGCGATGCCGTTTGTGTGGATCATCCGCCAGCGGCCAGGCGAGAGCAACTCGATCCCAGACAGGGGATTGGCATTCACGAGCTGCAGGGCCATGATCAGGCCGCCCGTGAGCGACACCATCATGTAGACGAAGGCGGCCACGAAGTAGAGCCCCACGAGCGTCTCGTTGACCAGGGGCGGTGCCGCGGATGGGGGCGTAGGGCGATTTCCCGAGCTCATGCTGCCTCCGCAGCGTCAGGGGCCGGTTGGAAGATCCCCAGGGGTTGGGCCAGCCAGACGGTCCAGCCAAAGACCAGGTGCGTTGCCGCCGCCACCCACCAAGGCACTTCGTTGACGATCCAATTGCCCCCCACCAGCGCCGGCTGGAGCCAGGCCAGGAGCAAGTAGAAGTTCACGATCCAGATCACCAGCGACAGCACGGTCACGGCCATGAAACGGACGATGGCGGAACTGGTCCCGAACCAACGCTTGAGCACGAGGTGGATTGGGACCCCCAGGGCCATGCCCGTGAAGAGATAGAGACAACAACCGACCGCCAGCACAAGCCGGGCAATGCCCTTGTCGGGACTCAAGACGCTCGGATCGAGCACCTGGGCCCCGAGCGGGAAGGTCAGGTAGACGGAGATGAGGTACAAGGGCGGCTTACCGACGAGGGTCGCCCCGACGATGTTGAAAAGCAGACTGGCAATGGCACCGAACATGCCTAGCGTGCAGCCTGCCAGCACGTCGTAGGTAGTGTATTGCTTGGGACGGGAGCCCATCGGTCCCGCCTGGCGACTCAGTTCCGCCTCCAACTCGCGCAGCCGCTCGCGGGCCTGAGCGATCTCCTGCAGCAAGACTTCCTTGGCCATGGCATCCTCACCGGACCGCACCGAGCTTGTCCCTTACCGCTGTCGGATGTTGCGCAGCACGTCCCAAGTGCTGATGATTCCAACCAGCACGCCCGCATCGTCCACGACGAAGAGCCGATGGATCTTGAAGGCCAGCATCTGCGCCACGACGTCCGCGGCCGAAGTCTTGGGCTGCACGGCAATGACCGTCGGCGTCATCACTTCACCCACGGTCGTCCGATCCGTGCTCTCGACCTGAAAGCCTTGCGGCCCCAGTTCTTCCTCGGTCAGCCGGCTTTCGATCCGATCCTGGTAGGCGCCCTGGCCGGCGGCATAGTCGACGTGCTCCCGGCTGTGGCGCACCAGGTCGGTTTGGCTGATCACGCCGACGGGGTGGCCCGCCGCGTCGATCACCGGTGCTGCATGGATCTCCCGATCCAAGAACAACGCCGATGCTTCCTTCAAAGTGGCCGTCCGCGCCAAGGAGACGGGATTCTCGCTCATCAGGTCGGCGGCCGTCTGGGCTCGCAGCACGAGTTCAGGTTTGTCGGACCCCGGGTTCTTTGCCATCAATGACTCCAGCCAGGAAGGGGCAGCGCGACGCTGCCGTCGGAGGATCAGAAGCACAGAACGTGCCGTTCGTCCAGATTAAGGGTCCGGATCGGCCACGTCAACACAGCGTTCCTGTGGAAATGGGCTCCCGGACCGCGTCGCCGGACGGTCGCGATTCCCGCTTCCGCGAAGACGCCCAGGGGCACCATCCGAGGTGGGCGAAATCAAGACTCTTTCGGCATGGATTTGACAGCGGCTTGGCGGCCGGGTATGCATAGAGCCTGGGGTTCAGGCAGCACCTGGACCAGTTCCTTCGCTGTGGAGGCTAGGCTATGCGTCAGCGCGCCGGTTGGGTCGCCGTCGTCTTGTTCTTCATGGGCACGCTCAGCGTGGCGGGCTGGGACGACAAGGTCCCGGACATTCATGACATCATGTCCAAGAGCAACAAGCGGAATGGACTCAAGGATCAGATCGTGAACGAAGCGCGGAAGCCCAACCCGAACTGGGCCACGGTTCAAACCAAGGCCAAGGAGTTGGCCGAATTGTCCGAGTCCCTGCCCAAGAACTCCCCGCCCCGGGGCAGCGAGGAGAGCTGGAAGAAGCTGGCCAAGGAGTACGTCGAGGCCGTGAAGGAAATGCGCGAGGCCGCCGACAAGAAAGACAAGGCGAAGGTCCTCGCAGCCAACACCAAGCTCACGCAGGGCTGCAAGACCTGCCACGATTTGCACCAGGACTAGCCGGCACGGCCTGCCGATTCGGAGCGGAGGCTGCGGTCAAGCGCAGCCTCCGCCATCCGGCTGCGACCCACTGTTCACCTCCATTCCGAGGACGCCATGCTCGATGGACCAGCCGTCGCTGCGGCCCTGCGCGAGATCGGGGCGACCCACGTGGTCTGGATCCCCGACAGCGAACTGGGCGGCTGGGAGGCGGCGCTGGCTTCAGATCCTGAACTGACACTGGTCCGCGTGGCCCGTGAGGCCGAAGCTTTTGGCATTGCGGCGGGCCTGGGGTTGGGGGGGGAACGGCCCCCGATCATGATCCAGTGCACGGGCCTCCTCGGTGCCGGCCGCGCTCTTCGTCGGCGAGGCCCCCGCCGCCGCCGCGCCGCGCC
>CALLZJ010000075.1 GCA_937858435.1 uncultured bacterium | reverse complement strand
CCCGACCAGGACGACGGTGAGATCACGGTCTTTCTGGACGGCTTCCGCCGCGCCCGCCACGATGGGCTGGGGCGCGAAGTCGCCGCCCATGGCGTCCAGGGCCACGCGCATGAATTACTCCTTCTTTTCCTTGGGCTTGATCACTTCGACTTCGCGGTAGAAGCCGCAATTGGCACAGATGCGGTGGGGCAGGACCGGTTCGCCGCAGTTCTTGCAGTACTGCAGTTCCTGGGGATGCCGGGCCTGGTGGCTGCGGCGCTTACCCTTGCGGGCATGCGAGGTACGTCGTTTCGGTACGGCCATGGCTCTGGATTCAACTCCTGGCAGGGACTTGCCGGCTGGAGGCCAGCCGCGCGCCGCGGCACGTCCGCCAGTCTCACCAGCCCCCGCAAACGTGTCAAGACACTTTATCCGTGCCCAGCGCCGAAACCTCAGCACCGGCCCGGCAACATCCGAAAAAAATAGCAACCGCCCACGGAATGCCGGGGGCGGTCGCCGGGCTAGGGTCAACCGTAGGTCATCCTACTGCGGTCGAGCGGGCGCGTCCACCTGCGCATCGGCCGGCAAGCGCAGATACATGTCCGCGCGCAGTTGCGTTCCCCCTTGAAGCAGATCGCGATTGAGCTGGTAGATCTCGGTCCAGCGATTGCCATCCCCCAGCGTCCGCTTGGCGATGAGGAAGAGCGTGTCATTCACCTGTACGCGATAGCCCCGCTCGGCCGGCGGCGGCGCGGCCTGCTGGGGCCGAGCCGGTGTCGACGCTCCCTGAGGCTGCTGCGGCACCGAGGCCATGGGCGGCATGACCACCTGCCCCGGCTGGGCGGGCGGCGTGGCCCGAGGCTCTGGAGTAGCCGCGTCCGGTGCTGGAGCGCTGGCTCGCATAAGTCCCGCATCTCGATTCGCCGCCGCGGGCGGCGGTAGGATCATCTGGGCGAAGCGCCGTTCCAGTTCCTCGGCCGGGGGCAGATCGACGGTCTGGCCAGGCGTCAGGCGCGTCAGCCGCGGGTCGCGGTCGCGGAGGAACTCGGCCAGCGCGTGCTGGTAGCGATCTGAGCCGTAGAACAGCACGCTCAACGTGGCGAAAGTTTCGTTCTCACGGACGACCATGCTTTGCAGATCGTACGACTGGACGGCGGACCGGCCCGGCGTGCCGGTGACATAGCCGAACCCGTCTGGACTCGTCGGCGCGACCGGAATGTACCGATCCTGGGTCGGCAGATCGGGCTGTGGCCGAACCGTCACGGGCGTCACTCCCGTGGGTGGCGGCATGCCCCGTTGGCTTGCCGTTCCTGCGGGCATGGGCTCAATCTGCGGTTTGCCCAACACCGCGGCCGGTCGGTAGTCCCGCACATAGGCGTTGTCGGGCGGCAAGGTGCCAGTTGGCTGTGCGGTCACGGGTTGCGCCTGAGGCTCCGGGTCCCCTGCTCGGCGGTGCTCCAGATCGGCAGGCGGCGGCATCACCAGCCGGCTGGCTGGTGGAGGCTCGCTGGTCGACTGGGCTGCCGGCGGCGTCATGGGCACCCTTGGCGGGGCCGAGACGGGCGGCGGCTCGATGGCTGGGGGGGCCGCGGGTGGAACCATCGGTGGCGGTTCCACGCTGGGTGGATCAGAAGCTGGTGGCGACGGTGATGGAGCCGAAGGCGGCGGCGGGCTCGGCAAGGGGGTCGGGCTCACGGGCTCACGCTCCTTCTCAGGCGGCATGGGCACCGGCATGGGCATGGGGGGCGTGGACGCGGCAGCGGGCCCTGGCGGCGGGACTGGCGCTGGAGGCTCGGCCGTTGGTGCGGGCAGCGTCAATGGGGCCGCGGGCTCGGGCATCGTCGCCGTTGGGCTGGACGGTGGCGGGAGCGCGGGCGCGGCAGCGGGTGCCCCCGGCGGCGCGGCGGCCACGTCAGGTTCGTCAAAGGAGATCGTTGTCGCTCCACTCGGCGGAGGCGGAGGCGGCGTGGCCGGCAGGGTCGGCGGCATGACCGGCTCCGGCTGTGCGGCCGCCACTGTCGGAGCCGACGTCAACGGCGAGGCGGTCGGATCGTTGCCCGTGGGCGGGCCAGGGGCCGCAGGCGGCGGCAAGGCCGGGGCGTCGGGGATGGTGCCCGTGCTAGCCACCGGGTTGGGCGGCGGCTCGACCGGCGGCAGGCTCGTCACCGGAGGCGTGGGCGGACCGTCACTCGCCAATTGCGGCGGGGGCACCGGTAGCGTGGAGACAGGCGCGCCGGGCGCGGTCGTCACACCGAGCGGCTGGGTGACCGCCGTCGGCGTCGGGGCGTTCAGGCGATCCTCCAGGGATGTGACCAGGTCGTCGGGATGAGCGAGCTTGTAGTACAGCACCCCGCCGACCAGGGCCAGGAAAAGCCCCGCAACGGCCAGACCGATCTTGGTATCGCGATCCATGCTTAGCCTCCTTGCGCGCATGCCGGAGGCCGACGGATAGACGAACTTTAGAAAAAAGTCCAGTTGAGATGGACTTTCCCAGGCTATCGAAGCTCAAGGGGGCAAGATGGGCGATCGGCCTGGCAAGGAGGGCGAAGCAGCCGGCGCAGGCGCTCAGACCCGCTCGGCCTGTTCCCGCCGATAGACCTGGAAGGCCTGCCACAAATAGGTCACGCCGCTCGCCACCGTGCTGATGACCATTCCGTAGACTAGCACGTCGCGAAGCGTGAACCAGCCCGGGGTCAGGTCGGCCGGCCGGGTCTGCTGCAGATGCAGAATCCAGAAGACGATCAGCAGGACCCCGCACTGCAAGGCCATCTTGATCTTGCCCATCCAGTCGGCCCCGAAGGCGGCATGGTGCTGTTCCATGTAGCTCCGCAGGCTGGTCACCAGCAACTCCCGGCTGACCACGATCACGACCATCCAAACCGCCAGCCCGGTGAACTGAACGTCGAAGGGGACGAGGCAGATGTAGGCGCCGCAGATGAGCACCTTGTCCACCAACGGGTCGAGGTTGCGCCCCAGGGTACTGACGATCCCCTGGAGCCGGGCGATGTAGCCGTCGAGGAAGTCGGTGACGGCGGCGGCGGCGAACACCAAGCCACAAGCGATCCACTCGTGGTAACTAATCAGGACGTAAAGCACGATGGCCAGGACGAAGCGCAGGGCCGTGAGCTGATTGGGAATATTGAAGGGAGACGGGTCGCGGCGGAGGGGCTGACGCAGGGTGCCGCCCGCGGCCAGGTCGGTAGTCGTCGAGGTCGCCATGCGACCATTCTACAACTCGGCCAGCAAGTTGGACCAGTTGCTTGACCGGTGCCGCGCAGCCGTGCTATAACAGGGGTATCAGTTCCATCCTACCTAACCGGCAGGTCCGTCTCACGGGAGCTCGCAATCGCCATGGCCGCGGTCACCTTCCAGATCATTGACGGCGTCGACAAAGGCCGGGTCTTCATGGATCTGCCCACGCCCGTGACGATCGGGCGCGAAGAGGGCAACACCATCCGTCTCAATGACGAGCGCATCAGCCGCTTCCACGCCAAGGTCCAGCAGGACCATGACGACCTGATCCTCACCGATCTGGAAAGTACGAACGGCACGCGCGTTAACGGCCAGCTCGTCCAGATCCATCGGATGCGGCACGGCGACTTCGTCATGATGGGTCGCTCCGTCCTGCTCTTCGGTTCCATGGAAGAGATCGCTGAACGCCAGAAGTCGCTCAACCAGGTCAAGGCCGTGAGCCCCGATCCCGGCATGGGCACGGTCCTCAGCCCCGGTAAGACCAAGCCGCCCGGCTCCGATCCTGATCGTCCCACCCTCATGGCCACGGCCCGGGAAGCCTCCAGCGACGACGGCGAACTGCAGTTTCACATCAACGACGGTGACGCCGTTCGCCTCACCCCCGACGTCATGCTCGTGGGCAAGAACGAGTATCCCCCCTTGCCCGTGCGACTCTCGCCGTCCCAGTCGGCCCGCCTCTCCGAGGTCTTCAGTTTCCTCCATCGCGCCATGGCCCTGACCACCCAGAACGTCCACGCCACCGACGAGGGGACCCGCGTCTACCTCGACTTCGGCGTCTGGCAGCGCATGTTGCAAATCCAGATGCTGCTGGCTCGGTATCAGCGGGCCATCACCGACCCGGACACCTGGCCCCAGGCCGACGCCACCTCGGCCACCCCGGCGCCGGAGTGATCCCCTGCCCCTTGCAGTGCTTCGAACCACGGCGAGTCGCCGCTTATGGTCGCCATGCGCCGCATCGATTGCCGAAGCCCAGCGGCGGCGTCCGCGCTCGCCGAACTGCGCCGCCAATGGGGTCCCCAGGGCGATCTCGTCTCGGAGCAAGGTCGGGCCCTGACGCTTCAGGTCTTCGGCGAGCCGCTCTCACCCAAACAGAGCGTCGAGCGTATTTGCCAAGCCGTCGCCGCTCGCGGTTTCACGGCTGTGCAGGAGTTCACGCGCGCCTTCGATCGCTTTGACCTCACCCTGGAAAACTTCCGGGTCTCTCCAGGGGAACTGACCGCCGCCCATCGTGCGGCCCGCCCCGGCCTGTTGCCCCTGGTCCGCCGCGTTCGTCAGCAGCTCTTGGCCTTCCAGAGCGGCATCCTCCACCGGGACGCCATGCTGCGGGGGCCAGGTGCCGCCGAACTGCAACTCCGCTATCGACCCCTCCGCCGCGTGGGGGTTCATGTCCCGGGCGGAGCAGCCGCTTACCCCTCCACCCTGCTCATGACTGCGGTACCGGCCCAGGCAGCCGGCGTTCACGAACTCGTCGTCGTCGCCCCGCCCACGCCCTTCGGCTCGCTCAACACCGACCTCCTGGCCGTCTGCCATGAACTGGGAATCGCTGAGGTCTACCGGGTCGGCGGCGCTCAGGCCATTGCCGCGCTGGCCCATGGGCTCGAGACGCTGCCGCGGGTCGACATGATCGTCGGGCCCGGCAACCTGTTCGTCGCCCTGGCGAAGCGGCAATTGTACGGGCAGGTCGGCATCGACCTGGTGGCGGGCCCCAGCGAAGTGATCGTGCTGGCCGACGAGAGTGCCCACCCCGAGTTCATCGCCGCCGATCTCATTGCTCAGGCAGAACATTCACCTGGGGCCAGCGTCCTGGTCACTTGGCATGCCCCACTCGTGGATGCGGTGGCAGCGGAACTGGAACGGCAACTCGCGGGTCTGAGCCGAGGCGACCTGGCCCGTGCCGCTCTCGAGCAATTCGGAGCCCTGGTCCTCGCCGCCGACGCCGATGCCGCCCTGGAACTGGTCAATGAGCTGGCTCCGGAACATCTGCACATTCAGACGCGCGAGGCAGCCCGGCATGTGGAGCGGCTCGACCGAGCCGGCGCGGTGTTCATCGGCCCCTACTCGCCGGTCGCCGTCGGCGATTACCTAGCCGGCCCGTCTCATGTCCTGCCGACCGGGGGCACGGCCCGCTTTGCCAGCGGGCTAACGGCCAACGACTTCCTCCGCCGCCAGAGCGTGATCCAGTTCGACCAGGCGGCCCTCCGCCAACATGCCGCCGACGTGACCACCCTGGCGGAACTGGAAGCCCTGCCCGGCCATGCCCAGAGCGTCCGGGTCCGGCTGCCAAACCTTGATTAGGCTCAACACTTATCGGTCCTGGTCAGGGTGCCGCTGGGGCGGTATCATCAGGCAGGGCTGGAAAGCGGTCGGCGTCAAGCCAAGGTCCGTAGCCTGGTCTACTTCTGGACTGCCTTCTCTACTCTGGGGCTTGCATGAACCTCGACAAGCCGAACTTCACCATCGAGCGACTCGGACCCGCACAGATCGAGTCGCCTCTCATCGAGAGCTATGGTCGGTCGTCGCGCATCTTCGTCGGGGACGACGTCCGCACGCTATACGACACCAAGGGCTATTCCTGGCATCACCAGGAGCCACTCCGCGGCATCGACAACATCAACCTGGAGGTAGCCGGGCCGCGTGAGTTCATCTACTTCGATCCCGCCGAGACCCGGGCCGCCATCGTCACTTGTGGCGGACTGTGCCCCGGACTCAACAACGTCATCCGCGGGCTGGTCCATGGCCTGAGCCTGCAGTACCGCATCAAGGAAGTGCTCGGCATCCGCTACGGCTACGCTGGCATGGTGGCCGGCGGACCACCCCCCATCCCCCTGACCCTCGATCTCGTCGAGAGCGTCCACAGCCAGGGCGGGACGTTCCTGGGCTCTTCGCGTGGCCCCCAGCCGATCGAGGCCATGGTCGACTTTCTCCGGGAGAGGCAGATCAATCTGCTCTTCACGATCGGCGGCGACGGCACGCAACGCGGCTCGATGGCAATTGTCGAGGCTGTCCGGGCTGCCGAGTATCCCTTGGCCGTGATCGGCGTGCCCAAGACGATCGACAACGACATCAGCTACGTGGAGAAGACCTTCGGCTTCGAGACGGCCTTCTCAATTGCCAACGAGGTGCTGAAAGCCGCTCATGCCGAGGCCAAGGGGGCATTCAATGGCGTGGCCATCGTCAAGCTCATGGGCCGCCACTCGGGCTACATCACCACGCTGGCGGCGCTGGCCAACGGGAATGTCAATTTCGCCCTGGTCCCCGAGGTGGCGTTCGACTTGGAGGGGCCCAAGGGCTTCTTGCAGGCCCTCCAGCGGCGACTCGAGCGGCGCGGCCATGCGGTGGTGGTCGTCGCCGAGGGTGCGGGGCA
>CALLZJ010000074.1 GCA_937858435.1 uncultured bacterium | reverse complement strand
ACACGATCAGCGTCGGCCAGATTCTGTGCGAAATTGAAACCGACAAGGCGACGACGGCGCTGCCCAGCCCCTTCGCCGGCCGAGTGGCCAAGTTGCACGGCAGCCCGGGGGAAGCGCTCAAGGTCGGGGCCGTCATTCTCAGCGTCGAAACGGACGGAACAGGCGCAGCGAGCAAGCCCGCACCCGCGGGCAAAGCTTCGGCGCCAACTCCACCCAAGGCTCCAGCCCCAAAGCCGACCACCAAACATGGCACCGCCAAGGCCGCCCCCGCAGCCGCGTCGGCACCGGCCGCCGCGCCCGCCGCCATGGCTAACCATAACGAATCCCGGCACATCCTGGCCGCACCCGCCACGCGCCGGCTGGCCCGGGAGCAAGGCATTGATCTTCGGCAGGTGCCGGGGTCGGGCCCCGGCGGCCGTATCACCAATGAAGATGTCCTCGCCTTTGTTTCGGGTGGCGGCGGTCGGCTCGCCACGCTGTCCGAAGACTTGATCGAACCGGTCCGCGGCGGGGGCATGGTGGCTGGCCTGCAGCGGCCGGACCTCCCGAACTTTGCCAACTTCGGCCCGGTGGAGCGGCAGGCCGCCAGCCCGATTCGCAAGCGCATTGCTCAGCGGATGGTGCTCTCGCAGGCCATCTGTGCGACGGTCACGCACATGGATGAGGCCGACGTGACCATGCTCGAAGCCCTGCGCCGCAGTGCCAAGGAGCCCGCCGAGAAGCGCGGCCTGAAGCTGACCCTCTTGCCCATCGTCATGAAGGCGGTCGCGGTCGCACTCAAGTCCTACCCGCTGCTCAACGCCAGCTACGACGACGACCGGCAGGAGATCATTCTCAAGCGTTACTGCCACATCGGCGTGGCGGTCGACAGTCCCCAAGGACTCTTGGTGCCGGTGGTCCGCGATGCCGATCGGCGTCCAATCACGGAGCTGTCGGCGGACATCGTCGCCCTGGCCGAGGCCGCCCGCACGGGCAAGATCACCGCTGAGCAGATGCGGGGCGGCTCCTTCACCATCACGAACATCGGTGCGATCGGCGGGCTGGGCTTCACCCCGGTCATCAACTGGCCGGAACTCGCCATCCTGGGGCTGGGCCGCTTGCAGGAGCGGCCCGTGCTCGACGGCGACGAGTTGGAAGTGCGCCAGTTCTTGCCGCTGTGCCTGAGCTTCGACCATCGCCTGATCGATGGTGCCGACGCCGCGCGCTTCACCAACACGATCAAGCTCTATCTGGAGCGGCCGGCACTCCTGCTGGCGGACATGTAGCCAGGCTGCGAGGGTGCCATGGGCGCGGAGTCAGCCGGTCATGCCGAGGTCCCGCTGCCGCGTCTGCCTACGCCGGAGTCGGTGGCGCCGCTGGCGGAAGTCGTGCGCCGCTTTGCCGAACGGGGCTGGCTCGACGGCGACTGGGGCAACTTTAGCCTCATCGCCAGCCGCGAGCCGATGCGCCTCTGGATCAGCCTCGCGGGCCGGGATCGCCGGCGCCTGGGACCCGAGGATTTCGTCCTGGTGGACGCGGCCGGCAAACCTTGCCATGAAGACAGCCCCGAGCCGCCACCCGAAGCCCATGTCCACGGCGTGCTTGCCGAGCACCTGACCCAGATCACGTGCATCGTTCACACGCAGTCTCCCTGGGCGGAACTGCTGACCGATCGACCCTATCCCCAGAACAACCTGCCGCTCGATGCCTACGAGACCATTCGTGGCCTGACCGGCATGTCCCCCGCCTCCCGGGTTAACATCAAGGTCTTCGATCAACCCCAACATTGGCACGAACTGGTGCGGCGGTTGCGGCTGGTACTGCCGGAGAACTCGCTGGCCTTGCGGTTCGGCTTCTTCCTCAAGCGGCACGGGCTCTATGCCTGGGGACGCGACCCGAACGAAGCCCGCCGCCACGTGGAGACCATCGAACACCTGCTCGACCTCAAGGCCCGCCTGTTCATGTTGACGGGCGAGTAGGGCGGATCAAGTCATTCCGCAAGTAGGAAGGGGCCGCGATGCTAACGCCGGCCGGTTGCACGGTTCGCCGCCAGCGGTTTTGGGCTCAGCTACCCGACCCTCGGCCCGACGCGGTGCTGGTGGTCGATCCGTTGCATCTGAATTACCTGGCAAACTTCTGGGCGTCGCCCTTCACCTTTCGCTCCCAGGGGGCAGCCGCGGCCCTGCTGCTCACCGCCGACGGCAAAGCGCGGCTCGTGGCGGACAACCTGCTCGAGCCCTATGCCGCTCTGGCTCACGTTGACGAGCGGATCGTTCCCACCTGGTATGATGGGCGGCATGCTCCGGGCGGCCGAGGCACGTTGCTCTGGGAGACCGTTGGTGAGTTGGTCCGATCCTGCGTCCCAGCGGTGGGAAGCCTCGGTATCGACTCGCCACTCGGAGGCGTGGCCGGGACGTGGGTCCGAACCCAGGTCGACGTCGAGCCGGTGCTCCGGCGGCTACGGCAGTGCAAGGAGCCAGACGAACTGGAACTGCTGCGGCGGTCGGCTCGGGCCAGCGGAGTGGGCTTAAGGCGAGCCCGGGAGGAGGCCCGGCCCGGGCTCAGCGAGTTGGACCTTTTCCACGTCGTGCAAGCGGCCGTGCAGCATGAGTTGGGTGAACCCGTGCCGATCTATGGCGACTTCGTCTCTGGGCCGCGCACGGCGGCGGGCGGTGGCGGGCCAAGCTCACGGCGGCTCGAGGTCGGCGATCTCGTACTGTTTGACTTCTCACCCGTGATCCACGGCTACCGGGCCGACGTCTGCACGACCTTCGTGGTGGGTGGCGATTTCGATGCCGAGCAGGCGCGATGTGCCCAGGCTTGCCGTGCGGCCCTGGCAGCGGGAGCGGCCTTGCTCCGACCCGGGCAATCGGCCCAGAGCGTCTACGCGGCGGTCCGCCAGGTCTTTCAGGAGCATGGGCTTGCCGACCGATTTCCTCATCACGCCGGGCACGGGATTGGACTCTCCCACCCGGAAGCACCCTTCCTCACGGAGCTCAGCAACGAGACCCTGGCTCCCGGCATGGTGGTCACGCTCGAACCGGGCGTCTACTTCCCAGATCGCTGGGGCATGCGTTTCGAACATGACTTCCTGATCACGGACAGGGGCTGTGTCCCGCTGACCGATCACGAGCCGGGCTTGGCTGAAGCCTTGGGCGGCGCGTGCGGCTGAGCCGGTGCCGGGGCTCGGGCCGGTGCCGGGGCTCGGGCCGGTGCCGGTCGCGCCGGAACGGCGGCGGCAGTGGCGGCGGGCAAGCCGACCACGTGCTTGGGCTGCTGCAGAATCACCACGTCGAGAATCTCGCCGGGCATATCTTCCTTGCTGGTCAACATCGTCTCGGGCGGCTGGACGCCATGCATGGCGAACCAGTGGCCGGCGACTTGTTCCTGAAGCGTAAGCAACGCGCCCAGGCTCTTGGCCTCGACGCGCCGCAGGCCATCGCGGACTTCAACGTAGTGTTCGAGGAATTCGCGGAGCCATTCGTCGTTGAGCACCTTCGGAGGAAGGTGCAGCTTCTCGAGCTTCTTCTGGGGCAGCCGGTTGTTGGCCAGGAGCATGTCGCGGAGCGGCTGGCCCGCCACGACGTTCGCCAGGGCCGGGAGAGGCAATTGGGCGGCGGTATCCAGCCCTTCGCGAATCGCCTTGGCCACGGAACGGAAGGTGTCCATGCCGGCCTGCACGCGTTCGGCGGTGAGATTGCGGCTCGTGGCGAACTCCTCGAGGACCGTCTCCATCTGGTCGCCCTTCTCGTGCCAACGCCGCAGAATGTCGAGCACCGCCAGTTGGAAGCGGTAGCGTTCGTTCATGAGGGCGAGCCAGTCGGCGCTGAGGGCGGCGGCCATGCGCCAGTGGACCAGGACGATGTCGCGGTCCACTTCCTCCAGATACTTGTTGTCGCCTTCGATTTCCTTGGCGAGCCGTTTGAGGAGCCTGGGGGCCTTGCTGACGCGGTACATCTTGCCGCCCATCTTGAAGCGTCCGCCCTTGGGCTGGGTCAGACCTTGGACGATGCCCACCAGCATCATGATGTTTTTGTGCCGTTCCCGGTAGCCCCTGAGGAAGGGGATGAGCTTGACGCTCCAGGAGCGCGTGAAGTCGGCCACCAGTTCGGCGGGCTGGCGGGGGACGCGTTCCAAGTCGCGGAGCAGGTCGCCGAGCCGGCCGGGGCTGATGAGGCGATAGTCGAACAGCCCGCGGTACTTGGGGTCGTAGAGGGTCTCGCGATGCTCGCCGTCGATGAAGTGCTGCACGGTCTGCGGATCGAGGACGGGAGTGTCCTTGACCTGGTGTTTGAAGGCGAGATCGTTGATCTTCCGCGTCATGGCGGCGCGGACGTCTTGCGGCTGATGGAACAAGTGCCAAGGCGAACGGGGATCGATGACGCTCCGGAGATAGACCCGCTTGGCGTTGCGTTCCCGGTCGAAGTTGGAGGGGTGGGAAGCCCACATGGGAGGGATGCCCTCGTCGCCGGGCCGGAAGACCTGGGTGGTCTGGCGTGGGTCCTGGGGCAAGGCGGGCGGATGGCCGAGCCGCGGGTTGCGTTCCAGGGCGCGGATGTAGTCGAGGGCCTTGGTGTGATGGAAGTAGAGGTCCCAAGTGAAGAAGCGGTGGTTGGCCGCCGACTGGAGATCGCGAAGGGTCATTTCGAAAGCGGAGCTGCCGAGGTCGAGCCGGGAGAGACCGTGGACGATGGAGTCGCTGCCGGCGGCACTGACGGCGACAAGGTCGGCATTGAATTCCATCTGCCGGGAGAGATCGCTGTCGACGGCGCTAATGAGCTTGAAGAGGGGTTCCAAGGTCTTGCGGATGCACCAGGACCAGAAGGCCATGAAATAGCCGATGCCGGCGATCAGGCCGCTGCCGGCTCCGGCCATATTGCCGACCCAGCGGTCCCAGAAGTCGCGGCCGTAGACCATGTCACCGATGATGTTGACGGCGGTGTAGACGAAGCGCGAGATGCGCATGCTCTCCTGGCTGAAATGGCCGAACTCATGGGCGAGCACCGCCTTGAACTCATCGAGGGTGACGAGGTTGACCAGCCCCAGGCCGATCAGCAGGTTCTTGCGCGTGCCAAACAACAGGTTGAGCAGCGAGGAGTCATAGAAGACCGCGGCGTTCACGTCGGGAGTGAGGTAAACACGGTGAGGGCGCGGGGCCCGCACTTCGGCACAAAGGCGGTCGATGAAATCGAAGAGTTTGGGGTGCTCTTCGGGGGTGATTTCGATCATGGTGTCGTCGTCCTGCCGGCGTGGGATGAAGAACACCTTGAGCAGGAAGACGAGGAGCAGGATAAAGGGGATGCCGAGCAGGGGTTGGATGCGAAAGCACTTGATGATGAGCCAGGTCGCGCCCAGGATGAGGCTGATGTAGACCAGGAAGAAGATGCCCAGGCAAAGCAGCACGGTGAGCGCTTGCCGCCGATAGAGCGGCGTCGGCTCCAGCAGTTCGTGCGGAAAGCCAGGAGGAGTCTTGGGGTAGAGCGAGACCGTGGCGGTACTCATGGCGCGATGAGCCCTGGGGGTCAGGTTTCGAGTTGGAGTTCAGCGGCTTCCTGGGCGTTGCGTTTGGCCAGGACGGCGACGCAGATGCCCAGGATGGCCGCCGCGCCGAGGAGCAGGCCGATCACCGCGAGCAGCCAGTTCTCCCAGCCGGTGGTGAAGATCGCTGGATCGAAGGAGTAAGAACGGCCGGAACTCGAGCCGCGGTGGCCAAAGTAGTCAACGCTCCCGCCGCTGCCGACCCGAGGCGGCGTCCTGGAGTACAGATCAGATGGGCTATTGTCCCTGGCGCCGGGCTGCTGCGGCGGCGGAGCTACGGGTCGGCGATTCTCGGGCGGGGCGAACATGTCGGGAACGCCCCGGCCGGACGGCGGCGCCCCCGGATACTGCAGGGCGGGCCATACCAAACACAATACGAGTAGAGTGGGTGCCATGGACATCTCCTCACTCCGAGACTTGTCCCCAAGATCATGACAGTTTTCTGGCCAGAAGGCAAGGATCGATGGGATGAGTTTGGCCGATGAGCAAAATGAGCCCCCGACCTTGCGGCGGGGGCTCGGGAGGGCCTAAGCAAGGTCTGCGACGCGCTACTTCGTGGCGTCGGCCGAACTGGCGGCGCCGCGGAACTCGGCGAGCCCCGCGAGGACCCGCTGTTTCTGGGTCGGCGTCAACGGCGAGAGCGGTTGCTCCACCATCCGAGCGGCCTGGGCCACAAGCTGGTTGGCTTGAGACACGTCGCCGCCGGCACGAACAGCCCGGGCCAGATGAAGCACCATGCGCGCATCGTGGGGATGGCGGCGGCAGGCTGACTCGAAGAGCGCCCGCCACTCGGACTGCAACTCGGCCCGCTGGAGCCGGGTGTAGATGTGCCCGTACGTATCCAGGAGCTCCACGGGCAGCATCTCTGTCGGCAGCGGGCGCTGGGTGAAGCGATTCTGCCTTACCTCGTTCGCCAGTCGGAGCGCTTCTTCGGGATCGTTCAACTCGGTGACGCAGAGCCAAGCCAAGTTGGCACCGGCAACCAGATGCCCCTTGCGTTGGAGGTAGACCTGGGACAAGGCCTCGCGGGCTTCCCGGGCGGCAGTAGCCCGCTCAGCGGGTTCGGCATTGGCGGCCAAGCGGGCCAGTTGAAGATCGGCCCAGGCGAGTTGGACGGCCTCTAGGTTGGGATTCATGTCGCGGACCATTTGGAGCCAAGCCTCGGCCTCGGTCCACGCCTGCGCTTGGATCAGGCCCTGAGCCAAGAACAGGAGCGTCGCTTGCTTCTCCGATTCGAGCGCCTGCACTTGGGCAGGCTGTTGTTGCTCAGTGACCCGTTCTTTCCGGACCATCGCCTGGGTGGTCAGCACAGCCAAGTGTCGATCGCGAACCGCCCGGGTCTCAGTGACTTGGCCCGTCTCGGCCAGGCAGCGGATCTCTGCCTGGCAGGCGGTCACGTCGGCCGGCAGTGCGGCCCGCCAGCGCTTCACCACGCCAAGGGCGCCCGGCACGTCGCCTTGGCGTCGCAGGAGGGCAGCCCACGCGGCATAGGCGGCGCTGGACTGCGGGAAACGCGCCACGGCCTGTTCGCAGCTTTGCCGTGCCAAGGTGGTCTGACCCAACTTCTCTGCCACCTGAGCCCGCAGGAGCAACGACAGAGGCGAATCGGGCTGGACCTCCTGCAGTGTGGCTAGGAGCGGCGCCGTGGCGGCCAGCGCGGCCGCGTCCCCCAGGTGCAGTTCGACCTGGATGCACAGCACCAGTGCCCCTTCATGACGCGGCTGCATCGTCAGCACGCGACGGGCCTCGGTTCGGGCCACGTCCAAGCGGCCAGTCTGGTGCCACATCTGAGCCTTGGCCCAGGCCCCGGGCGTGGCGTCGAGCCCGGCCTGGCTCAACGCGGCTTCATAGGCCTGCAAGGCGGTGGCCATGTTCTTGATCTGCTGGCCACGCTCGGCGGGGTCGCCCAGGTCGCCCAGCATTTGGCAGCACTGGGCATAGCCATATAGCAGAGCCGGCTCCGCTGGCTGTTCCTGCAGGAGTTGCGTGATCGCCTGGCGAGCATGGTCGGGCTGCTGCTGGGCCCGGACCGCCAGAACGGTCTGCAGCCGCTGCCGTGCGATCGGGCGGAAGAGAGTGGATTCGACCAGGACCGCGTAGGTGCGGGTGGCTTCGGCCCAGTCGCCACGGGCCTCGGCCTTCTGGGCCTGTTCGAGGCGCTGCAGGCCGTGCCCTTCGAGCCGTTGGGCCGGGAGGCCGGCATCAGCCTGGTTGACGTCGATCGAGGCGGCGGCCTGGACGAGATGACTTTCGCCACGTGGGTCGCGGGCCACAGCCTGTTGCAGGGCGGCCGTTTCCGGGGCAGGGGCTTGAGCCAGCTTCACGACCATGCGCACCCGCTGCCAGCGGGGCAGCTCCTGTGGCTGGGGGAAATTGCGGGGATCGTCAAGGTAGGCGGCGGCCTGTTCGACGCGCTGCGTCCGCAGCAGCCACTCGGCCCAGTAGAGCCTGGCCGCGGCGTTGTTCGGATGGGCCGTCAGAAACTGGCGGATGTGCTGATCGATGGCCGTCAGGGCCGTGCGGTCAGCCGAGGCCCGAGCCAGCATGAGTTGAGTTTCAAGCCGCAGGATGCTGACCTCGTCGAACTGGTCCTGTTTGAGGCTGGTGATGATCTGCTCGGCCTGGGCGGGTCGGTCCGTCAGTAGGAAGTGCTTGGCCAGCCGTTCACGGGCGGCCATCTGCAGCATGGACTTGGCGGGGAAGCGGGCGAGGATCTTGGCGGCGTCTTCCTCGTGGATCTGGACGAGCTTGGCCGCCTGGGTCGTGGCGGGGCTGGCCGGCTGGGTCTGGGACCGAAGCTGGGCCTGAGCTGCGGCTTGCAAATGAGCCTCGAACATCATGAAAGCAACTTCGGCGGGAGCCCGAACCACGCCAAAGACCCAGGAACGCTCTTCTTCCGTGAGGGCGTTCCAGGAGCCGTACAAACGTTCCAACTCCCGCAGGGCCTTCAGGGCGGCCTCGGGTTGATTCAACGCCAGACAGACCGGGGCCAGGAACGTGTTGGCTCGGCGGGCATAGTCGGTGCCAGCCCCCATCTGAGCGGCGCGGTCAAAGGCAACTCGGGCCCTTTCCCGTCGCCCCGCCCGCCCACGCATCACCCCTTCGATGAGTGCGGCGGCGGACTGGACCAGCGGGGCGCGTTGCGCCTTCAGAGCGGCAAGGTGGGGTGCGATAAGCTCCGGCTCAGCCCCGGCCAGGAGCTTGACGCGGGCTGCGGCCTCGTGGAGGGCGAGTACGGCCGGCCCCGCCACTTGCCGTTCGGCACAAGCTCTCAGGCCGCCGTCAGCCCAGGCGATCGCTGCTTGTCGCAACTCGACCTGGCGCGGAACGCGGCCCCGCTGCCCCATCTGCTCGGCTTCGCGGGCCCAGAGTTCGGTGAGCATGGTGTAAAGCCGTGGTTCTGCCACACTCTTGGCTAGGGCCGCGGTCCCCACTTGTTCAAGCGTTCCCAGGACGTCGGTCCAGGTGGCGTTCTCCTGTCGGCCAAAGAGATACTGGGCCCGCGCGGCACTGGCGGCGAGCAGTTCCGCGGCGGCGACGATTTGCACTGGGGTGGGCTCATGTTCGAGCACTTGTCGCGTCAACTGGGCCTGCGATTGAAGCACTTGCTGGATCTGCTGGAGGACGGGAGCGGCAGCCGCGTCTCCCGCCTTGGCCGCGTGCCGAATCTCCTCGACCAGCAGTTCGAAGGCCAGGGTGTGCAGGCCAAAGAGCCCCTCGGTATCGAGCCGGCTCATGGGGACCTTGGGATCGATGCGGGCCACTCGGGCGGCCAACCCCGCCTGTTCGTCGAAGAGCAAGGCCTTAAGAGCGGCCAGTTCGCGCTGCTCCTCGTCATACTTGCGGCGCGTCGGCAGCCGGCTGTTCGTCACTAGCCAGTGCCGGGCCTGGCCTTCGAGGAAGATCGTGCGCCAGCGCTGTCCCTCGGGTGTCGCCGCCAGTTGCTTGAGATGGTCCAAGCTTTTCAGTATGCGTTCCCGGCTACGCTTGGCGGCCGGCATGGGCATGCCCAGGGGCATCTGGTCTGTGGCGGCCAGCAGCGGCTGTTCAAACTCATACCGAGCCATGAGGTAGAGGGCCCGTTCGTCCTGCGGCTGGTGCTGCAGCAACTGGCTGGCGACGATCTGGGCCACCGGCCACTGCTTGGGTTCAACCTGCATCTCGAAGTTAACGGCTTCGGACTGGATGGCCAGTTGATCCGGCAGGCGGACCGCGGCCTGGCGCAGGGCGACGGCGGCTTCGTTGCGGCTGGTTTCCGTCGGCAACCGATTGGGCGTCAACCGAGCGAAGTAAGCTGCGGGGGGCTCGTTGGCCTGCGGGGCGGGCAGCGTCTGGCCGTCCAGGCGAACCTGGGCCCAGGCTCGGCCCCGAACCGCACGCAGTTTGAGCCAGTAGGCAAAGCCTTCCTGCCGCAGGAAGGGAGCATCTTCCTCGGCCGACTGAGGCGGGGCGGCTTCCCGGGGGCCGACCAGTTTCCGCCCCGCCCCCCCGCCCCGGGGCCGCGCCCCGTGGAGCGCCGGCCCCCC
>CALLZJ010000073.1 GCA_937858435.1 uncultured bacterium | reverse complement strand
GGCCGCCTCCCCCCGGGCCGGCTTCCCCTCCCCCTCCAGGCGTTTGATGTTATCCCCGAGCGAACCGCCACTGCCCGAGCCGAAGAAGAAGACCACGAGGCTGGCGTCGGCCTCGTCCCCCTCGACCCGCGGCAGGGTGAAGGCCTGCACTTGCATCGGCGGCATGGCCCGGGCTTCCTTCCAATCGGCCGGCGTGGTCGACTTCAGACCGTCCAGGGTGACCGCCATGCCGTCCCCCACCGCCACCGACGTGATGGACAAGATCAAAGCCACCGCCAACCAGCGTGCCTGCCGCATGAGAAGCACTCCCGAAGCAAGTTGAGCCGCCGCCCGAAGGGGCCGCCGACCACTAAGATTATAGGGACGTGCCCCGGTAACTGCCGCTGCGATCGCCCCGCGAGTACCCCATGCTGCATTGGCTGATTGAGCGCCGACTCACGAAACTGGAGAAGCAGCTCGGCGTTCCCTTGGATTACCTGCGGCACATCCTGAAGACGAGCACCCGTGCTTTCTTCAAGTTCCTGAAGATTACCCCGCTGGCCAGCTACCGGCGGGCCTGCCCGGCCGACGCCATTCACGTCGCTCGGCTCGTGGCGGTGCTCCACGAGGATTGTGGCCCCTGTGTGCAGATTGGGGTAAATGCAGCCCGGCAAGACGGCGTCAAGGCAGAGGTGCTCAAGGCCGTGCTGGCCCGGCAGCCGGAAAGCCTGCCCGCACCGCTGCCTGATGTCTACCACTTCGCCGCCGCCGTGGTGACGAACTCAGCCGATCTCGATGACCGGCGTGAAGCGGTCCGGGACCAACTCGGCGAGGAGGCCCTCGTCGAACTGGCCATGGGGATTGCCTCGTGCCGGTTCTTCCCCGTCACCAAGCGCGCCCTCGGCTTCGCCAGAAGCTGCGCCCGAGTCCAAATTGACGTTTGAGCATGGCGCGACCGCCAGGGGAGCCGACGTGGACACCGGACCATCGCCCCGACATTTGCCGGTGTTGTTGGCCGAAGTCCTGAAGCACCTGGAACTCCAGCCCGGGGACACGCTAGTGGACGCCACGCTCGGGGGCGGCGGCCACGCGGCGGCAGCGGCGGCCCTACTCGGACCCACGGGTCGGCTCATTGGCCTCGACCGCGATCCCAGCATGCTGGCCCGGGCGCGGCTCCGGCTGGAAGCCCTGCCCCAGCCGCCCCGCTTCGATCTGCTCCACGCCAGTTTCGCCGACCTCCGCTCCATCCTCGACGACCTGGCCGTGGACCGCGTGGATGCCGTGCTCGCCGACCTCGGCTTCGCCTCCGATCAGATAGACGATCCCAGCCGCGGCCTGAGCTTCGCTGCCGAGGGACCGCTCGACATGCGGCTCAATCCGCACGGCCCGCTGACGGCGGCCGATCTGCTCGCCGACCTGCCGGAGCGCGAATTGGCCGACCTCTTCTGGAAGTACGGCGAGGAACGTTTCAGCCGCCGCATCGCCCGGCGGATCGTGACCCAGCGCGACACGGCCCCGCTCCGCACGACCGCGGAACTGGCTCAGCTTGTACGCCGATGCGTGCCCCGGGCCGGCCGCATCGACCCGGCCACGCGGGTCTTCCAGGCACTGCGCATCGCCGTCAACGATGAACAGGAGGCACTGGCCGCCCTGCTAGCTGACCTGCCCCGCTGCCTCCGGGTCGGCGGCCGGGCTGTGATCATCAGCTTTCATTCCTTGGAAGATCGGCCCGTGAAGCACGCCTTCCGCGATCGGCTCAACTGGCAGGTGCTGACGAAGAAGCCCGTGACGCCGAACCCGGAGGAGATCGAGGCCAATCCCCGCTCCCGCAGTGCCAAGCTCCGCGCCGCCATCCACCAGCCCGCCCTGGCCTGACCTCGGTCGAACCCCCGGCGGCGGGGTCCGGAACACGCGCCCGAATCCGGGGCGTTTCTTTTTCCGCCGACCGACCCAAAAGGTATAATGGGGGGTTTTCTCTGCTTCATTCGGCCCAATTGCTTCGAACGGGAGCCCGCTCATGGCTCCCCCGCCGCCCGCCGGTGAGCCGCCGCGGCCCGACGAATTGACGGCCTCGCTCCAAGTCAAGCCCGTCGGTTCGTCGCAGGTCCGGATCGAAGCCGACACCGGGACGTTGGACTATCCCGTTTCCCAGGTCTACGAACCCAGTCCACCGCCGCAAATCTCCGGGTTTCGGATCGAACGCGAACTGGGCCGCGGCGCCATGGGCGTGGTCTACCTGGCCCGGCAGGAACGGCTCAATCGGCTCGTGGCTCTCAAGGTCGTCCTGGCGGGCAGCTTCGCCACTCCCGACCAGCGGCTGCGCTTCCTGATGGAAGCGGAGACAGCCGCCCGCATCCGCCATCCGAACGTCGTGCAAGTCTTCGAGGCCGGCACGCATGAAGGGCTGCCCTTCCTGGTCATCGAGTACGTGGCGGGCGGGACGCTGGCCCGGGCCTTGTCTCAGGGATGGAAGCCCAAGCCCCCGGAAGCGGCACGGCTCATGGAGCAGCTTGCCCACGCCCTACACGCCTGCCACCTGCATGGCATCGTCCATCGGGATATGAAGCCGGGCAATGTGCTGCTCGCGCCGGCCGTGGCCGATAGCCATGGGCAGGCGGCTTCGGTCGAAGCACCACCTCCCGAGGCCGCCCCGGCTCAGTGCGTGCCGAAGGTGACCGACTTCGGTCTGGCCAAGCGGCTGTTCGGCGATGCGGCGGTGACGGCCACCGGCGCCGTCTTGGGCACGCCGAGCTACATGGCCCCCGAGCAAGCGACTTCGAATGCGGCCGCGATCGGGCCCGCCACGGACGTCTGGTCCTTGGGGGCGATCCTGTACGAGCTGCTGGTGGGCCGGCCGCCGTTCCGCGAGTCGACGGCCATGGACACGGTACTGAAGGTGGCCAACGAAGAACCGCGGCCGCTCAGTTCTCATGGCATCGTCGTGCCCCGCGACCTGGCGGTGATCTGCCACAAGTGTCTGCGCCGCGATCCCAAGGAGCGATACGCTTCGGCCGGGGATCTGGCCGACGACCTGCGCCGTTTTCAGGACGATCGGCCCATCCGGGCGCGCCCCGTGCCGGCAACGGAACGGGTCTGGCGCTGGGCGCGGCGCAACCCTCTGCTGGCGGGTTCGCTCAGCGCCATCGCCGTGCTCGTGGTGGCCATCGCGCTGGTGTCCACGCTGTCGGCCTTCTGGCTCAAGGAATCCCTGGCTGAATCGGAACGTCTGCGGGCAGCGGCCCACAGCGCCACCGCTGAGGCCCAGGCCAAGCTGTGGGATTCCCACTTGACCGAAGCCCGGGCGGTGCGAGCCAACCGCCGTCCGGGCCAGCGCTTCGCCGCCCTGCGCGCGATCGAGGAGGCCATGCGGCTGCCGTTGCCCCCGGGCCGGACGCTGGACGAGCTGCGTGTCGAGGCCTGCGCGGCCCTGCTGCTGCCGGACCTGGAAGTCATGCAGCGGCTGCCCGGTCTCCCCCCGGGCACGCCGGCCTGGGATATCGACTTCGAGAATGATCGAATGGCCTGGGTGGAGCAGAATGGCAAGGTGGGTGTACAGCGCCTCTCGGACGGGGCCCAGATCGCTCAATTCGACTCGGGTCGGCCCCTCCCCGCCGCCTTGGGTGGACTGGAGTTCGGCGGCGGCGGTTCAGTCCTGGCCATTCGCTTCGACCCGCTGAACCGGGCCGTGGTCCAGTTGTGGCGTCTGGAGTCGACCGGGCCGCGCCGCGTGGTCGAAGTGCCGACCGCTTCCTACTCGCTAACGTTCAGTCCCGATGGCAGCCGCTTCGTCTACGAAGCCCTTCAAGAGCGTTGCCTGGTGGTCGTGGATGCCAGGACGGGAGTCGAACTCACGCGCAGCCGCCGACTCGGGCCCGCGAACAGTTCGGTCAGCAAGCTCTTTTGGCATCCGCGCCGGGACCTGGTGGCGCGCTTCAATCACGAGGGAAGCCCCATCATGGTCGACCTGACCACGGGCCAGGTCGTCTCAGCCCCCACGCCGCCCAAGGAGATGCCGCGGATCATTGACGTGTTCGACTGGCATCCCGTGAGCGAACTGCTGGCTGTGCACGTGAGCGGCAGGCGGATCGGACTCTGGGACTGGCAGACCAACCAGCTCGTCACCTCCCCCTGGGTCGGCCATAAGGTCGAGGGGATCGTGGGCCGCTTCCATCCTCAAGGAGACTATTTCGTCAGCAATGATTGGTCTGACACGTTGCGCGTTTGGGAAGTGGCCACTGGCAAGCTCCTGCTCGTTCAGGCGTGCAGCGGGAACACGTTGAAGTTCGATCGGGCAGGCGGTCAACTCGCTGCCGACGTCCGGTTCCACCCGGAGCCGATCACCATTTACCGCTTTGCCGCCGACGCCCTCTGTCGCGGCCTGCCGCTCTTGGCCATAGGCGAACCTGCTGTCCCCACCCGCGTGGGCAGCACGCTGACGCTGACGGACGGCCGATCGATCCTGTTCCAAAGCAGTTTCAAGGGACTATTCGTGTTCGACCTGGAGCACGATCGACTCATCGGGATGATGCCGGGCGCGAGCTTGGGCGGTGCGAGTCATCACACGATCCAGTGCATCGAGCGTGAAGCCGGAGCCTTCTGGACCACGAACGGCCAGGGCCTGGTCCGCTGGCCTTTCCAACTCGAAGGTACCCGCCTGCACATCGGCCCGCCGCGCTTACACCTGAACGCCACGCATCATGACCCTTTTGCCGTCGACGCGCAAGGACGGTTGCTCTGTGCTCCCTCCCACGGTGGCGACGGCAGCTTCCTGCATCGGTTGGGAGAGGGCTTTCGCTTCTTTCTGTATCGACAATTCGATGTTCGCCACACCGCCGTCGCCCCCGACGGAAGCTGGGCCGCCACAGGATCGCATTTCGTCGAAGCGGGTCAGCCCGCGGTTCACGTCTGGGACCCACAAACCGCCCAGCGAATCGCCCAGCTCCCGGTTCTTCATGGCGGCCTGATCAGGAGCAGCGCCCAAGGTCGCTGGCTGCTGACCAGTGGGGGCGGGCTGCGCCTCTGGAATACCCGGACCTGGGAAGAAGGGGCCTCTCGTTCCGGTCACTTCGGCACGGGCGTCTTTGCCATGAGCTTCGACGAGCAGTGGCTGGCCGTTGACGACAGACAAGGCGCCATCGGCCTGTTCCGCGTGGCCGATGGCAAGGAAATCGCCCGGCTCCCCAGCCCAAGCGTGGAAGCGGTTTGCCCGGTGGCGTTCGCTCCGGACGGTGGCAAGCTCGTGGTCGTGAACGTAGCCGATGAGCAGTGCTACGTGATTGATCTCCGCCGGCTGCGGGCCGAACTGGCCAACCTGGGATTGGATTGGGACGCCCCGCCGCTGCCACCGGCCCCGCCCCTGCCCCCGCCGCTCAAGGTGGTTCTGCACGACGCGGAGAATAAGGGCGAACCGAAGCGTTGGGCCGAACGGCATCGGCAAATGACGTTGCTCACTGCCGCCCTGCTGCCCTTCTCCGCTCCGGCTCAGATCGAACTGGCCCAGGAACTCAGTGCCACGAATGCGGCTGCTGCCCGGGCCCATTCGACCCTGGCTCTGGCCCTCGATCCCCACCACAGGCGCGCTCGGATGCTGCGCTGTCGCGCCCAATTCAACTTGGGCCTCTGGGCTGAAGTAGTGGCCGATGCCGACGTCTTGCTGTCGGCCTATCCACGGGCTCTCGATCCGCTGGCCCTGCGCTCCCGGGCCCTGCACCGGCTGGGTCGTCTGGAGGAGGCCGAGGCCGACTGCACTCGCTTGCTCGAACTCGCGCCGCCCATCGAACGAGCCGAGGCGCTGCGGCTGCGGGCCGAGTGCCGGAAAGCTCTAGGCCGGCCGGAGGAAGCCCAGGCCGACTTGGCCCAGGCCGATCGCCTCATGTCCTCGAGCGCCTTCCAGCTCAACAACCGGGCCTGGAGCCTGCTCGTCGGTCCGCGGGAACAGTGGAATCCGGTGCTGGCCTTGGAACTGGCTCGGCGGGCGGTGGCCCTTGAACCGAGTGCCATGTACCTCAATACCCTCGGCGTCGCGGAGTACCGCAACGGGCTCTTTCAACAGGCCGCCGCCACGTTGGAGCGGAGTCTGGCTGCCAGCAAGGGAGAGACCGACGGCTTCGACCTCTACTTCCTGGCGATGTGTTACCATCGACTCGGCGAACCGGAGAAAGCGCGGGACTACATCGCCCGAGCCGAACAGTGGGTGCGGGACAACCCGGAACGCATCGCCCGAGTCCCGTCTTGGGCCGGCGAGCTACGCGACTTCCATGCCGAGGCCGAGGAGGTTCTGGCCGCCCCACCCGGATCAGGCCCGCCGCCCTAGGTGGAACTCGCTTGCGCCCTGAATCCCCCGGCGCCTGACGATCACCAGTTGAAGCGCGTTTCGAGGACCAGCGCGACGATGCGCCAGGTCTCCGCTTCCGCGTAGAGCGTGAAGACTCCACGCACCTTGATGCCGGAGCCCATGTGCGTCACGCGCGCCACGGCCAGCGTGCCGAGCACGTCGACTTCAACAGCATCGAGCCGGAGGTGCTTGGGCGGTTTGGCTTCCCATTCCTTAAGCAACTCCCCTGCCTTCTTTTGCCAGACCACGGTCGAGCGACTCGGGCGGTGGTCGGGGCTGATTCCAACCACGGTCACGTCGGCATTCAGGAACAACTCGTGGTTGAGGACGGCCTTCCCCTGCTTCCAGTTCTGGTAGAAGTTGGCGACGAGGTCCTTCACCGCGCTGACCGGCTTGGATTCCTCCGAGCTCGGTGGTGGTTTGTCCTGGGCCAGGAGGGGTCGCGGGCCGTTCAGCGGCAACGCCAATGCTCCGAAGAGAGCGAGAACGAAGGCGGCCTTCATGGCGAGGTCCTTTCCCTTGATGGGTCCGCCGCGAACCGCGCTCACGACCCGATGCGCAGCGCAGCCCGGCGTCTAGGGACCTAGATACACGAAACGGCACCGCCATGGCGTAACAGCTTTGTAACGAGGGAAACGTGACGGCCGACCCACGCCGGTCGGTTCGGACAAAGGCCCATGTGCAAGATGGGAAGGCGCGCCGCTACCGGGCGTTGCCGGGCTCGGCGGGCGGCAGGAGGCCTTGGCTATCGACGGCTCGGACGCGCTGGGCGGCCCCGGCCCGGACCGTGCTCGGTTGCCGCTTCACCTCGAACGTGACCGGCAACCCTTCCTGGACGTTGAGGAAGCCCAGACCGTCTTCCAGGCCGGTGAGGTGGAAGGAGGAATCGAAGCCGTCCTGACCGTGGATGAAGCCGAAGCCGCGATCGGCGACCTTCTTCTTTACCTCGCCATACATCGGCTCACCCGACGGGGCCAACTCGTGACCGCCCTCGCCCTCGGCGCCGAAGCCCACGTATTCCTGATGGGCTTCGTGCTTCTCGCGGACGAACTGGGCCCGGCAAGCATCACAATAGAAGCGCTGCCGCTTGCGGGGATGGAAGGTGGTCCAGACCCGGCGGTCGCCAACGTGGCTGGGCGATTCGCATTCCCGTTCGTGCGGCTCGTACTTCAACTCCAGCTCCTGCAGATAGTCGTTGAGCCAGATGACGGCGAAGTCGCGGGTTCGATCGGGGTCGGCGGGGTCAGCCAGTGCCGGTGAGCAGGCCCCCTGAATGCTGGCGATGGCGATCCGTTTGCCGAGCAGCCGGGCCGCGTGGAGGACCGGCTTGAAATCCTGGTCGCCGATCGCGACGGCGGCCACGTCGTAGGCACCGGGGATCGCCCCGAAGTACATCAGCGTGGAGGCGAGGGAGATGTCGACGCACTTCTCCCGGGGCTCGAAGGTATCGCGGGGATCGCGGTCGATCTTCCGCAGCCGCCGCCCCTTGAAGTTGATGGGGAAGACCTCGACCTCGTAGTGGTACTCCTCGCGAAGCAGGGCGAAGAAGTCGAGCCGGCGCTGGACGGCGTCTTCATCACGCAGGTCGAAGTTGGAGGCGTAGCTCCCGAACAGATGGGTCCGGACCACGTGGACGTCCTGCGGATCGAGGGCCAACTGCTGGCTCAGGGCCCGCGCGATCACCACGGGAAGCTTGCCGAAGTCGAGATGGTAGTCGGTGCGGCCATGGGCCTCGGCCAGCCGCTGCGTGTTGGCGTAGATCCACGTGCCATCGATGAAGACCATGATCTTGATCACGGGCCAAAAACTCCAAGGCAAGTAGTTTGAATTCGATCTAAGGGGTAAAGTCATCTTCCAGACGCCCGGTGAAAATTCAAGGGTCGCGCCGCGGGGATTGACGGGCGCCAAGGGCCGGTCTCGGACGCTCCCTGAAGCGGGCGCAAATTGACAGGGCCGCCCCGTTCCCCTTGCGACACCAACGGCTGCGGGCACGCCGTCCCGCCGTGGGATGGTAGGCCGCCGCCCCAAATTCGGTACGATATCACCCACGTGACCACCACGGCACCTGGAAGGAAATCACCATGCAACGCCAACTTCGCGACCGCTGCCGCTGGGCCGTGGTTCCGCTGCTCATAGCTGGTCTGGCGGCCCTGGCCCTGGATCGGCCCGCCATCGGCCAGAACCCCGAGGGCGATCAGCCCAACTTGCTCACGCGCGGCCCGATCCATGAGGCCTTCGCCGAGCCGATCACCTTCAACCCCAAGCCGGGCCCGCTGGCCCCACGCCAGCCACCGGCCAACATCGAAGAGTTGCCCCCCGATCAACGGCCCGAGGGCGACAACGTCGCCTGGGTCCCCGGTTACTGGCAATGGGATGAAGAGCCGAGCGAGTTCCTTTGGGTCTCGGGCTTCTGGCGCGTCATTCCCCCCGGCCGCCAGTGGATTCCCGGCTACTGGGATGAGGCCAACGGCGCGCAGTGGCAGTGGGTCTCGGGCTACTGGGCCATGGTCGAACAGCAAGAAGTGGAGTATCTGCCGGAGCCGCCCGCTTCGGTGGAGAATGGTCCGGTCACGCCGCAGCCGTCCACCAACCATTCCTGGGTGCCGGGCAACTGGGTCTATCAGGAGACCCGCTACCTGTGGCAGCCGGGCTACTGGATCGTGCCCTCACCGGGTTGGATTTGGGTGCCGGCCTCCTACGTCTGGTCGCCGGTCGGGTTCGTGTATGTGCCGGGCTACTGGGACTACTCGATCCGCCGGCGCGGCATGCTCTTCGCGCCCTTCTACTATCAGGCGGCCTGGGTACGGCCCGGCTGGGCCTATCGTCCCATGGTCTGCATCGACGTCGACATCGTCACCGCCCACTTCTGGTGTCGGCCTCGGTTCCGGCATTACTACTTCGGCGACTACTACGGCGCGACCTATGCCAGCGTCGGCTTCACCCCCTGGTTCAACTTCACCTATGCCCGGGGCGGCTTCTGCCCGATCTACTCCTACCATGCCTGGTACTTCCGCGGCCGCGATCCACGCTGGGAAGCGGGGCTGCGGTCGGACTTCCAGTTCCGCTTTGCCCACGTCGATGCCCGACCGCCGCGGACCTTCGTCCAGCAGCAGGTCTTCATCAACAACATCAACACCACGGTGGTCAACAACAACGTGGTGAACTTCAACCGGACCAACGTGCAGAACCTGACTCTGGCTCGACCGATGAATCAGGTCGTGACCCGGGCCAACACCGCGGCGGACGCCCCCATCCGCTTCCAGCGACTGGATGCGGAACAGGTACGGCAAGCCAGTCTCACCCAGCAGGAACTCCGGCGGGCCAACCAGCAGCGCATGGAGCTGGAGCGTGCCGCCGCTGCCCGGCTGCGCGAGTCCCAGGCCGGAGCGGGGGGACCAGGCCGACCTGGTGATCGGCCTGGCGCCGGTGGCGACCGTCCCTCGGCTCGACCGCCGACTCCGACCGCACCCATTCGCATCGAGGCGCCGCGGACGCCGATCGCGGCCCGGCCCATGCCGCCGACTGGCGATGCCGCCGGCAGCCCAGGCGCCGGTGCGGGCGGTCCTCCGGGACGCCCCAGCCGCGTGCCGCCGCCGCGCCCCGACGGCGGTGGTCGGCCCCGCCCACCCGTGGCAGGCAGCCCGGCTCCGACCCAACCGGCGATCATCACCCCCACCGCTCCGGGACGGCCCGGCGGCATGCGGCCCACGACTCCTGGTGGCGTGGTTCCCAC
>CALLZJ010000072.1 GCA_937858435.1 uncultured bacterium | reverse complement strand
CCCTTGCCGCCCGCATCCCGCCAGAAGGGCACGAGCCGCTTGCCCGCCAGGATCAGTTCGGCCTCGGAGACCATCTCAAGCCAGGCGTCCACCATCTCCTGCGTTACCGGCACCCGGAGAATGCCCGTTTGCTTCGGGCTGGGCAGCCATTCATGGTCGTCATCCGACTCGGCGAGCACCAGCCGCCAGGTTTCCCGGCTTAGGGCGAGTGTCTTCTCCAGATGGGCCAGGGCCGCTTCCATTCGCTTCGGCTCGACGACCTCGAAGCGAAGCTGGTGGATGAAGGCGATCAGGTCCATGAGGTCGGTGCCGTTCCAGTTGAAGACCCGCTGCTGACGGGTGAGGAACTCGTGGGGCGTGCTGATCTCGGCGAAGAAGAGGTGCCCGGTGGTCTCGAACAGATCGCGGCTGTCGTGTGCCAGGAAGAAGTTGCCCAGGGCCATGAGCAGATGGCAATAGCCGCGGAGCCAAGCCACGTCGGCGCGATCGAAGCGAATGTAAAGCTGCGGGTCGCTGCTTGGAAACGCGAAGCCCAGGCGCTCGAGAATCTGGGCCAGGGTCATCGTCGGCGCCTTTTCGCCTTCGGCCCCTAGTGTGAAGCGAATGAGCCCGACGCGGATGGGCAAGGCCACGTTGGGATCGCGGACTTGGGCCAGCGTGGCCTCGGCCTTGGCGAGCTGCTCGACCCAAGCATCGAGGATCAGGCGCAAGGCGTCGTACGACAGGGGCTGAGGATGGTCGTTGGTGGGGATCGGTAGGCGGACGATGGGAAGCAGATCGCCGAGCACTTGGCTCTGGTCCTTAAGTCCCGCGGCATAGAGGGCGCTCACCAGGCCGTGATGGGCCCGCACGAACTGCACCGTGCCGAGCCCGAAGCGAAGCTGGTCGTTCCCGGGGTCCTTGGCCAGCGCCTCGATCAAGTCGCGCTCGCCGGCCTCATAGCGGCCCTGGAGCAAGTAACTCTCCGCCAATGGCCATGCGGGTGGTTGCACCGGCTGTGCAGGCTGCCCACTCGCCGACCATGCCACCAGGACACACGCCATCCCCACCAGCAACCCACGCATGGGCGCCTCCTTGGAAGAAACTTGCGGACCATGGTGGAACGTACACGCTGGCTTAGGCCAAGGTTTCACGTTGGCACGAAATCGTTCTGAGCTCTCGACCGTGCCGTCAGCTTGGCGCCGGCTGGAGGCTCGTCGCCGACTGGTGGTGGGGCATCTCGACCCGGCGGGGCAGCGTGAAATAGAGCCAACCGACGCCCAGCAGCACCGCGACGGTCGAGCCGGCCAGGACGCCCACCTTCGCCGAAGCCAGCAGTTCGCCTTTCAGCGCCAGATTGGCGATGAACAGGGCCATGGTGAAGCCAATGCCCCCGAAGCAGGCCCCGCCGAAGAGGACCTTGAGGTTCACGCCGGTGGGGAGCTGCGCGAAGCCGGATCGGACCGCCAGCCAACTGAAGAAGAAGATGCCAAACGACTTCCCGACGACGAGCCCGAGGGCACAGGCCAGCGACACGCCACCTTCGAGGGCCTGGGGTTCGACCGTGACCCCGGCATTGGCCAGGGCGAAGAGCGGCATGATGCCGAACGCCACCCAGGGATGGAGGGCCCGTTCGAGCCGTTCCAGGGGGGCGACGGCCTCACGGGCGGCCAGGGCAAGCACGCCCCAGCGCCAGTCGGTCTGGGGCTGGTGCGTGCCTTCAATGCTCTTGAGCCGCAATTGGGCGTCTTCGATCGCCGCCCGCAGATCGGGCAGGCCGACCCAGGCCTGCGTTGGCGTGAGCAGGCCCAGCATCACCCCGGCGATGGTCGGGTGGACATTCGAGTGAAAGAAGGCGAGCCAAACGCCAATCCCCACGATGGTGTAGACCGGAATGCGACGCACGCCGACCTGGTTGAAGACCACGCAGAGCAGGCACCCCCCCAATCCGGCAAAGAGCAAGCCGGCATTCACGTCGCCGGAGTAGAAGATGGCAATGAGGAGCACCGCACCGATGTCGTCGACGATGGCCAGCGTGAGCAAGAACATCTTGAGGCCCGGTGGCACCCGCGATCCCAGGAGCGAAAGGAAGCCGACCACGAAGGCAATATCCGTTGCGGTCGGGATGCCCCAGCCATGCTGGCCCGGTTCGCCCCACTGCAGCGCCAGGTAGATTCCAGCGGGCACCACCATGCCGCCCAGAGCGCCGAAGATGGGCAACGCCGCCTTGCGCGGATTGCGCAGCTCGCCGAGTACCATCTCGCGCTTGACTTCCATCCCGACGACAAAGAAGAACAGCACCATCAGGCCGTCGTTGATCCAGTGGGAGAGCGAGCCGTCCATGGTCCAGGAACCGACGCTGAAGGCCACGTTCAAATGCCAGAAGTGCTCCCAATCATGGGCCCAGGGGCTGTTGCTCATGCCCAGGGCGATGACGGTGCAGATGAGGAGCAAGATGCCGCTGGTCTGCTCGATCTCCATGAAGCGCAGCAGCGGGTGCATCCAGCGGCGGATGGGGGCATCGGGAAGGAAGGGAGCGGGACGAGTGGTCGTGACCATGGGCTCTCACGCGGAAGTCAAAGTAGGCGGCGGCTCTGTTCGACCAGGCCGCGGTGGAGAAAGTGCAGGAGCGGCTGGGCCATCGCTCCGAAGAAGGTCCAGTCGTGGCCGCCCGCCCGTGTCGTCAGGTCGCACTCATGGGGCACGCCTAGCGCCGCCAGCTTTTCGTGCAGCCGGTCGTTACCCCGGTGCCATAAGGCATCGTCGGGATCGCACCAGAAGCCAATGTGCGCGGGGAACTGCTGGGGCTGGACGTGCATGGGCACGGTGTCCTGCCGGCATTGTTCCGGGCTGGTGTAGAGGCGGTCGAGCGGGCCGTCGGCGTCCATAAGTTGATGGTATTCAATCGCGGGTGCAATGCCCCCCACGACCGGGAACGTCTCGGGCCGTTTGAATCCGAGCCGCAGCGCTCCCTGTCCCCCCATGCTGATGCCGGCCAGGGCCAGACGCGGCGGCGCCAGCCGCCAGTGCTCCCGGCAGAAGTCCAGCACGTCATGGAGGAGGTAGGATTCGGCGGACTGCTCGGCGTGGTACTCGGGCAAGAGGCGATCGGTCCACCAGGTTTGCCCACCCCAGGGGCAAAGGCAGGGCCAGTTCAACTCATCGAGCACTCGTGTGAACGGCTCCTGCCCACGGAGGCTCTCGCCGCCCACTCCGTGCAGGAAGATGAGCCCGAAGACCGGCGCCCCCGATTGTCCTGCCGGACGATAGAGATCGGCCACGTGCGGGCCCACCGGCGTCCATGTCCATTCACCGAGCATCGCAGGCCCTGGGCCAGAAGCGGCTTCTCCCTGGTGGATGTGGTAAGGAGCCAACTCCGTGCCGGCCAGTCAGACTGAGGGCAAACCGCGGGCGTTGCGGTCGCCGCGCTCCCGCGCCCGCCCTTTCACCGTGAACCTCGGACGGCGTTTCTTGTCCATCTCCCGGACTCCACCAGCGGCAGCCGCTCGGCGCACCGGGACCTCCGTCGGCGAGGTTGCCCCTCTGCGTTCCGTACGCGGGTTCTAGCTCCCAGGTGGCGCGTCCACCAAGGATAGCTCAAGGGCAGAGCATCTCCTACTTAAGGAGACTGTCGCGGGTTCGAATCCCGCTCCATGCGGCGCATGCCGTATCACTGTTGCCGCCTGGAAGCGACTCCGTGGCAAGCCGCTTGCCATGTTGCTCCGGGCCCTTGGCTCGGTCAACATGCGTAAGCAACAGTCACTGCCGCCCTGCGGCAGCGGCAGCCTTGGTCCGTCGGGACCCGAGCGCGGAGGTTCGGCCAGCTTCGGTCACGAAGCTGGACCAGGCCGACTGCCCGCGGGTCTGTCGTGGACCCGAGAGCCGCTGCCCCGCGTGCCAGGCTGGGCTTGCCCCGTGGGAAGTTTTCAGGCGGTCCTTTGTGCACACCGCCACGGAGGGGAATCTCCGGGCGTTCAGTCGAGTCGTCGGAACGGAGGGAAGGTCCATGCTGTTCATCAAGAAGGTTCGCATCCACTCGTACGAAGCGGGACTCAGGTTCCAGCGGGGCGAGTTCATGGGCGTGCTCCCAACCGGCGATCACTGGTTCATCGATCCGCTGCGCCGGAAGCGCGTGGACGTCGTGTCGCGGCGGCAGCCCTGGCTCGCCCATCCGCAGCTCGACCTCATCGCGCGGTCGGGAGCGCTGGACGGCCAGGCCGTGGTCATCAACCTGCGCGACCATGAGCGGGCGCTGGTCTGGGTCGACGGCCGGTTTCAGACGATTCTCGGTCCGGGCCAGCATGCCTGGTGGACGACCCACCGGGAGGTCCGGCATGAGATTGTCGACGCGCACACGGTGCGTCTGATGCACCCCGAGCTGGCACTGATCGCCGCGTCGGGCTCGGCTGGTTCCTACCTCGACCGTCCCAACGTGGCGCCGGGCTGGGAGGCGGTCGTCTTCGTCGGAGGCGAGTTCGCGGAAGTCCTCGGACCGGGCCAGTACGCTTTCTGGCGGGACGCGCGGCCCGTCCTGGTCGTGCCGGTCGACCTGCGCGAGACGACGGCAGACGTCGCCGGGCAGGAGATCATGACGGCCGACAAAGTGACGCTGCGTCTGAACGCGGTGGCGGTTTTCAAGGTCGTCGACGCGCGCCGGGCCGTCTCGGTCGCGGAAGACGTTCGGCAGGCCCTGTACCGCGAGGTGCAGCTCGCCCTCCGGGCCGTCGTTGGCGGCCGCGAACTCGACGCGCTACTGGCGGACAAGGACGCCGTCGCTCGGGAGCTGGTGGACGCGGTGCGGCCGCGGGCGGAGGCCCTTGGCATCGAGCTGCGGGCGATCGGCATCCGCGATATCATCCTGCCGGGTGAGATGCGCGAGCTGCTGAATCGGGTGACCGAGGCCAAGAAGGCAGCGGAAGCAAACCTGATTGCCCGGCGGGAGGAGACGGCCGCCATTCGCAGCCAGGCCAACTCGGCCAAGATGCTGCAGGAGAACCCGACGCTCATGCGGCTGCGCGAGCTTGAGACGCTGGAGAAGATCGCCGCGACTTCGAAGCTCCGCATTCTCGTCAGCGATCAGGGGCTAACCGACCGGCTGGTCAAGATGGTCTAGTCCGGGTACCATGTCATCCAGGCCGCGGGCGCCAAGGTGCCCCGCGGCCATTTTCATTCCATGGCATCGGCTAAGCCGCGGGGACAGCGTCGGTCGATTCCGGCCAGGCGCAGCGCTGTCCCGCCCCGGCCACGCTCACCTGCGCTGCCCCCGCACCTCGAAGCGCCTCCGCGAGAGCCTCCGATTGGACTCGCTCGCCGTGGACCAAGGCGATCTGCCGTGGCGCCGCCAGAACGTCGCCGAGACTCGCCAGCAGTTCGCTCTGATCCGCATGGGCTGAAAAGCCGCGAAGCTGCACCACGTCGGCCCACTTGTTCACTTGGCGGCCCAGGAGCCGCACGGTCGGCCCCGCCTCCAGCAGCCGCGCCCCGAGCGTCCCCGGGGCCTGGAAACTCACCAGGATAACCGTATTTCGTGGATCTTCGATGCCATGGTAGAGATGGTGTACGATCCGCCCGCCGTCGCCCATGCCGCTCGATGCCACCAGGATGCCTGGCCCCGGCCAGGCGTTCAACTCGCGGCTCTCCTCCACGTCGGCCACGAAACGCAAGTGGGGAGCGGAGAGGAAGCGGCGGGACTCATCGCCACAGGCCGCCCGCACCGCGGCTCCCAACTCGTGGAAATGCTGCCGATAGATCGTGGTGATCCGGGCAGCCAGCGGGCTGTCGATGAGGAGCGGACAGGTCGGGATCGAGCCCGACCGCATCATGTCGAGCAGTAGCCAAGCCATGAGCTGGGTGCGGCCCAGGCTGAAGGCGGGTATGTAGACCTTGCCCTCCCGTTCGAGGGTCTGGCGGACCAGGTCGCGGAGTTGGCTAAGCATGTCGGCCAATGGCTCGTGATGCCCACCGCCATAGGTCGATTCGCAGAGCACGAGGTCCGCGGCCGGTACGAGTGCGGGCGGTTGATGGAGCGGCAGCACCGACCGACCGAGATCGCCGGTGTAGGTGAGGGTCGTGGTGCGGCCTTCCCATTGCGTGCGCAAGTGGACCTGGGCTGAACCAAGCACGTGGCCCGCGGGCCTGAGCCAGGCCTCCACGCCGGGCACGGGGGTGAACGCCTCGTCGTAGTCGATGGGAATGCACTGGTCGAGGGTGCGCTCCACGTCTTCAAGCAAGTAAAGAGGCTCAGGCAGGGCGTGGTCCCAGGGTTCACGATGGGCGGCCCGGCGGGCGTCTTCTTCCTGGATGCGGGCGGAGTCGGCCAGCATGACGGCCAACAGATCCCGGGTGGCCGGCGTGCAGAAAACCGGTCCGTTGTAGCCCTGGCGGACCAGATTCGGCAGATTGCCGCTGTGGTCGAGATGGGCATGGGTCAGCACTACCGCTCGGAGCCGCTGCGGCGGGAACGGGAAGGTCCGCAAGTGCCGTCGCTCGAAGGAGAGCCCGCAGTCGAGGAGCAGCAGCCCGCCGGCGGTCTCGGCCAGATGCATCGAACCCGAGACCGAGCCCGCCGCACCCCAGAAGGTCACGACGGGCGGCCCGTGAGGCGCGACGGCATTACCCAAGCTCGAACCACCCTTCATAAGGGGATTCTACGGTGGTCCGGGCCGGGATGGAACCTCGGTTCTCAGTGTCCAGCCTCCACCGAGCCCCTTCCTGCTTGGGACGGGCCTTGCTTGCTGACCGATTCTGGCCGGTTCCTGAGGTCTCTGGGCCCTGCCTGCCGGGCCCGGCGGCCGGAGAACGACCGATTGCCCCCAATCCAGTTGTATTTTGGGATCGGATCAGGCAAACTCTAGGTGATCCGCGTCGCCGGCTCCTGGTCGGCTGCGCGCCTGCCTCCTGGACTGCGCGGCCGACGCCGCGTCTCGCCTCTCCTCCTGGGGATCGCCAATGCTCTCCCTCCCCGCTCCCGGTCGGCCCCGGCGTTTGTGCGACAGCCCCTCCCGGCGTGAGATTCTCCAGGTCGGCGGCATTGGCCTCCTGGGACTGACCCTGCCCAACTTCCTGAAGCTCTCGGCTGCGGCGGCTCCTCGCCCGGCCCTCGGCGGGGCAGGCTTCGGTCGAGCCAAGTCAGTCATCTTTCTCTTCCTTCAGGGCGGCCCCAGCCACATCGACATCTGGGACCCCAAGCCCGACGCCCCCGACAACATTCGCAGCCAGTTCAAGAACATCAAGACCAAGGTGCCTGGCATTGAGCTGACCGAGGTCATGCCCAAGCTCGCCCAGGCTGTCGACCGGGCCACACTCATCCGCTCGATGAGCTACACCCCCAAGGGGCTGTTCAACCACACGGCCGCTATCTATCAGCTCATCACGGGCTACACGCCGGACCGGGTCTCCCCCTCGGGGCAACTCGAACCGCCCACGCCGACCGATTTCCCCACGGCCGGGGCTCAGATCGCCCGGCTTAAGCCGCCCACCGTGCCGATGCTGCCGAGCGTGATGCTGCCACGGCCGCTGCAAGAGTCCAACGTCATCAACAAGGGCGGCACCGCCGGCTACTTGGGCAAGGCCTACGATCCCTTCTTCCTCTTCCCGCCCGGCGACGACAACGACCAGAAGAAGATGGAACGGATTCGCATCGATGAGTTCATGCTTCGGCCCGAACTCGACAAGCTCCGCCTGCAACAACGCCAGTCGCTCCTGCAGACGGTGAACGAGGGAATCACCGAACTCGAGCAATCGGTGAAGCACTATGCCCTGGACCAGTACTACAGCCGAGCCTTCGAGCTGATCCTTTCGGGCCGGGCCCGCGATGCCTTCGATTTGAACCAGGAGCCGCCCGAGGTGCGCGACCGCTACGGCCGGCACACCTTCGGGCAATCCTGCCTGCTGGCCCGGCGGTTGGTCGAGGCCGGCACCCGCTTCGTTCAGGTCAACTGGCCTAGCGTGGCCAATGGCGATCCGGTGCAGACGGCCTGGGACACCCATGCCTCCAATTTCCCGCCGCTCAAGGACCTGCACTGTCCGAAGCTCGACAGCGCCTTGGCCACGCTGCTCGAAGACCTGGACAATCGCGGCCTCTTGGCCGAGACGCTCGTGGTCGCCCTGGGTGAGTTTGGCCGGTCGCCGCGACTGGGAGTGAGCACGTCAGGCAATGGCAACGCCGCCGACGGCCGCGATCACTGGCCGTACTGCTACACGGCCCTGGTGGCCGGTGCTGGGGTCAAGCGGGGCACGCTGCTTGGCCGCAGCGACCAGCACGGCTCCAGCCCCGTGGAGCGGCCTATCCACCCGACGCAGATTCTGGCCACGGTCTATCATGCCCTGGGCATCGACCCGGCCACAATCGTCTACAATCATTTGAACCAGCCCCGGGAGCTGGTGCAAGCGGAGCCGGTGCTCGAGCTCTTTTGAGCCAGGTCCAGCGGCCGTAGCCCTCTGTCCGCCGGGGGCCTGGTTGCGTATAGTAGTCGATTCCAAAGTAGGAACTAGCATCACGCCTCGAAGGTCAGGGTCTCATGCCGCACACTCCAAGCGCCAAGAAGCGTCTCCGCCAAAACATCAAGAGTCGGATGCGGAACCGCAACACCAAGCAGAACTTGCGTGAGTTGTCCAAGGCCGTCACCGCGGCCGCAGAGGCTGGCGACGTGGACCAACTCAAGTCGGCGGCCCGCGAGGCGGAAAAGCGGTACGACCAGGCTGCTTCGAAGGGCCGGGTTCACCCCAACCTCGTGGCCCGGAAGAAGTCGCAGCTCCGCCGGCTGATCAAGGAAAAGACGGGCGACTTGCCGAAGAAGTAAGCTCCGACTTTCTCACCTTACCTCCCACCTCCACTGGCCCGGCCTAGTTGCCACACGCCCGCCATGGGATACCCTCGCCTGGGCCGAGTTCGCGGCCAGCGCAGATGCCGTGCGCTCTGCTTCTTCCTGACACTTCTTATCGCCCCTTGAGCCACGGCGAGCCCGAGGGTAAAAGAGAGCCTGGGCCAATAGAGCGCCCGTTCGCCGTGGCCAGCGTGCCACGACTGCCGACGGTCTTGGCCCCAGGAGCCTAAGCATGGCCGCAGGCGAAGTGGAGAAGTGGTTCACGTCCGCGCCGGCCGAGCAGCGGTCGATCCTGGCGGCCCTGCGCGAGGTGGTCCAGGCCGCGGAGCGAGGCGTGACGGAGGAGTTCAAGTGGGGCCGACCTTGCTACGCGCTGGCAGGGAAGATGTTCTGCTACTTACACCGTTCCAAGAACCACATCACGATCGGATTCTACCGGGGATCGGCACTTGAAGATCCGCAGCATTTGCTGGCAGGCGAGGGCAAGGAGATGCGTCACGTGAAGGTCACGACGGAGGCGGATGCCAAGAAGGCTGCCCTGCGGCAGTTGGTCAAGCAGGCGGCCAAGGCGACTACCTGAACCGGCCTAGGGTCCGCGGCGAGGAGGCGGCACCGGACCGCCGGGCAGAGGCGCCTTGGGCTGCTCAAAGTTTTGCTGCTTCCAGCCCGGTGGAATCTGCCGATTGCGGTCGAAGTCATCCCGCTTGACCACCGTCTCCGGCGGGTTGCGTAGGATCATGACCATGTCCCACGTCACTTCCGACTTGTTCGGCTCGATCCAGTAGAGCTGTTTGGGCATGTACCGGGGAATCCACAGTGCCTGCTGGCCCTGGGCGTTGGCTTTGACGTAGTCGTGGTTGAGAACGACGAGCCGGGCGTAGTGGAAGTCCTGCTGCAACGAGGCCAGCAGCGGGCGCACGCCGAGGTAGGTGTAGTGTTCGTCGATCTTGACGACTTCGAGTTGGTACCGCCGCCGTAATTCGTCCTTCTTCATGCCGAAGAAGAACGGCATGGCAGCGCCTGGCGGCTGGCCGGTATCCTGCGGGGCCAATCCCTGCACGAGGACCGTCTTCTCCCGGGGCAGGAAGGTGTAGAGGTAAGCGCCCGTGAAAAGGTACTTCTCGTAGTTCTCTTCGCTCACCTTGCCGTCCGGGAGCATCTCCCGGGCCAGGATCATGCCACCGTAGCTCTTCTCGTCGATGCGCATGAACTTGGCTTCGCCGTAGAAGCTGACCTCCT
>CALLZJ010000071.1 GCA_937858435.1 uncultured bacterium | reverse complement strand
CGCGAATGTCCACGTCGAGACGGGTGCCGGGCGCGGCGGCGGTGCGGGCCACGTAGGCCATCGCAATCGCCTTCTGCACCGTGGGGCCGAAGGAGCCGCTCGTCACCGTACCGATCGGCTGGCCGTTCTGCACGACCGTGCAACCTTCTCGGGCCGGCCGCTTGCCTGCCATCTCCAGCCCCACGCGCACGGGCAGGCTGGCGTCGGCCTGCCGCTGCACAAGCGCCTCCCGGCCGATGAACGGACCCTTATCCAGCTTGACCGACGAGTCCAGCCCCGCCTGAAAGGGGTCGATGCTCTCGCTCAGTTCATGGCCATAGAGCGGCATGGCGGCCTCAAGCCGCAGCGTGTCTCGCGCGCCCAGGCCACAGGGGACGACCGGCGTGCCGAGCCGGGCCGTCGTTGTGGGGTTACAGAGAAACCCGACCATGACTTCGGCCCAGCGATTGGCGGCGATGATCTCGAAACCGATCTCGCCGGTGTAGCCGGTCCGGCTGACGATCTGCGGCTCGGGGTCGTCCGGATTGGGATGGCCAATCTTGGCGTAGTAGTACTTGAGCTGGCCACACTCGGGATCGATGAGCTGGGTGGCGGCCAGGGACGCTGGCCCTTGCAAGGCGATCATGCACCAGTCGAAGGTGCGGTCGTCGAAGCGGACGTCGTGGCCGGGCAGGTGGCGGTAGATCCAGGCCACGATCTTGGTGCGGTTCGAGGCGTTGACCACCATGAGCCAGAAGTGGGGCTCGAGGCGGTAGATCAGGACGTCGTCGAGGATGCCGCCCGCTTCGTTGCACAGCAGACCGTAGCGGGCCTGGCCGGGCTTCATACTCTCCACGTCGTTGGTGAAGAGCGTCTGCAAGAAGCGCAGCGCGTCGGGGCCGCTGAAGGTGAGCCGGCCCATGTGGCTGATGTCGAAAAGCCCCACGCCTTGGCGGACGGCCTGGTGTTCCTCGACGATGCTCTTGTATTGCACGGGCATGTGAAAGCCGGCAAAATCGACCAGCCGCGCCCCTTGCGCGCAGTGCCAGGCATGGAGCGGTGTTTGCAACAGTTCAGCCACGGGGAACGGGCTCCGGCGAGTACCGCGGCCGGGGGGCGGCCACGCAAGATGCCAGTCTAGAGCCGACGCGGCGATTTCGCAAGCGCCGAGACACAGCTATTCCCTTGTTGAGGAGCCGGGGCCATCGAGCAGACGCCGGGTCAGCGGGGCGTAGGCATCGATGCGGCGGTCGCGGAGGAAAGGCCAGTTGCGCCGAACCTCTTCACGCAGGGCCAGGTCGCAGTCCACGAGCACCACCTCTTCCCGGTCGTGGCTGGCCCGGTGGAGCAGCCGGCCAATCGGGTCGTAAACGAACGACCCGCCCCAGAACTCCAGCCCGCCGTCGGCCGGCCCCTCATGTCCGATGCGATTCACGGTGGCCACGAAGAGGCCATTGGCGATGGCGTGGCCGCGCTGGACCGCCTCCCAGGCTTCATGCTGGGCCTGGCCCCACTCCGCCTTCTCGCGTGGATGCCAGCCAATGGCCGTCGGATAGAAGAGAATCTCAGCGCCAGCCATGGCGGTCAGGCGGGCTGCCTCGGGAAACCACTGGTCCCAACAAACGAGGGTGCCAAGCTGGCCATGGCGGGTCGGGAAGGTGCGAAAGCCCAGGTCGCCAGGAGTGAAGTAGTACTTTTCGTAGTAGAGGGGATCGTCGGGAATGTGCATCTTGCGATAGCTACCGACCAGTTGCCCGTCGGCATCGAAGACGACCGCGGTGTTGTGGTAGACCCCCGCTTGTCGGCGTTCGAAGAGCGAGCCGATGATGGCCATGCCGGTCTCCCGCGCGGTGGCGGCCAGGGCAGCCGTGGTCGGTCCGGGGATGGGCTCGGCCAGGTCGAACAGGGCCGGGTCTTCCTTCTGGCAGAAGTAGGGCCCCTGGAATAGCTCGGGCAGGCAGGCCACCTGAGCGCCGCCGGCCGCCGCTTCACGCAGCATCTTCTGAGCCTTGGCCAGATTGGCGTCGGCTGCCGCCTCGCAGCGCATCTGCACCAGCGCCAC
>CALLZJ010000070.1 GCA_937858435.1 uncultured bacterium | reverse complement strand
TGCACGGAGTAAGGCGCATGCGGGCTCAGACCGCGACGCAAGTTGGGCGGGGTCGGCTGCAGCAGCCACTCCTCGGCCTGGGAGCGCGAGCGGTCGGCATTCACCGTCGGTAGGCCAATGATCTCCCTGAAGACGACAGCGTGAAGCGGCTGGTGCGCGAGCCAGCGGACCGAGTCGCCGCCCCCGTCGATGTCGCCGAGCAGCGTCACCCCCGCCGCCAGGCTCGCGGCGATGCCGGCCTGAATCCCCGCCTCCGTCTCGGCGGGCGAACTCGATCGGCGTCCCTGGATCACTTGCTCCAGCCAGGCTGGGAAGTCGCCCGTGGGAGGGCAATGCCCCGCCAGGTGGGTCAGATCGAGGTGCGTGTGGGCGTTGACCAGACCGGGCACGACGGCTGCTTCGGGCCAGTGCTCATCCACCGCTTCGCCCCGGTAGGTATCGACCGCCTGAATGCGGTCACCCTGCCAGACGATGAGGCCGTCGCGGATCGGTGGCTCCGCGACGGGGAAGAGCCAACCGGCTCGCAGGCGGCGCTGGGGCGTGGCCGTCATCGGGTCTGCCTCTCGAAGCGATTGCCAGGCAGCCGACGCACCAGACCGCCCAACTCGAGCATCATGAGGGCGCTGCTGGCGGCGGCGGGGTCGAGCCCCGTGGCCTGGATCAACTCATCCAGATGCAGACGGGGCTGGGTCAGGGCGTCCCAAAGTTGACGCTGGTCCGGCGGGGTGCTGGCTGGCAGCTCGACGGGGACCGGCGGCGGGAGCGGGTCAGCGGCCTGGGCACCGGCGTCGGCCAAACCGGGTAGACGCCGAGTGCTGATGGACTCCAGCACGTCGTCGGCATGCCGGACGAGGATGGCGCCGTCGCGGAGCAACTGGAGCGGACCGGCACTGGCATCGCTGTCGACAGGGCCAGGTACGGCGAAGACGTCGCGGCCTTGCTCGGCGGCATGACGGGCGGTGATCAGAGCACCGCTCTTGGCATGGGCCTCCACCACGATCACGCCCAAGGCCAACCCGCTGATGAGGCGATTACGCCGGGGAAACATATCGGGCAGTGGGGCCATGCCGAGCGGGCTCTCGCTGAGCAAGGCACCGGCGGCCGCAATGGCCGTCGCCAGGTCGGCATGTTCGGGCGGGTAAATCTTGGCCAGACCGCCGGCCAGCACGGCGAGGGTCCGCCCCCCCGCGTCCAGCGCGGCCTGATGGGCCACGCCGTCGATGCCCCGGGCCAGCCCGCTGATGATGGTAAAGCCACGCCGGGCCAAGCTGCCAGCCAGTTGGGCGGTGACTCGCCGGCCATACGCCGTGCATTGGCGTGAGCCGACGATGGCCAGGGCGTGGAGGTCGCGCGGTTCGAGGGTGCCACGCTGGTAGAGCACCGTGGGTGGGTCGGCCAGTTCGAGGAGGACAGCGGGATAGCCGGGCTGGCCTCGTCCTAGAAGCGTGATGCCGAGCTGCTCCACTTGTTCGATTTCGCGGTTGAACTTCTCGTCAGGCTCGCGCCAGGCCTGGACGAGTTGAGCGGCGACCTTCGACCCCAGGTAGGGAACCTCCTGAAGCTCGGCAGCGGGGGCGGCGAGGATGGCAGGCGCGGAGCCGAAGCGCTCGAGCAAGGAGGTCGTCAGCTTGGGACCCAGGCCGGGCGTCAGGCTGAGCCGCAACAGCGCGCGGGTCGCTTCGTCGAGCGTCGAGCTTGCTGCGGCCATGGTGCGATCCGTTTCATAGAGGAGCGGTGCGACCCACGGGCTGAACGTCGGAGCTAGTCGCCCAATTGATTTCCAGGTGCGCCCGGCTGGAACCCTGGGACCTGGGTCACGCGGAACTTGCGTTCGCACAAGAGCGTCTGTTCGATGAAGAGCTGGAAGCGATACTCACCGGCTTCGGGAAACTCGCAGCCACGGAAGCCCAGGTTGAGCTCGACCACGCTGAGCGGATCGGGGAACTCGATGTCGGTGGTGGTTCCAAACAGTTCTTCATCCGACTCGCTACTGATGCAGCGCATGCGGAGTTCGCGCTTGCCGTAGCCCTCGGTGAGAGCGACGAAAACGTGCAGTTCATTGACGCGGCACGGCAAGTTGGTCGTGGCGATGGCGTCGAACAGCCCGATGAGGCTCTTCTTGCCGGAAATGCGGTCGTCGATGACCGTGTCGCAGATGACCATGGCGAGCATGAGCGGCTGGGACGGCGGGCTGGTCTTGGGCATGATAGGTCCTTTGCAGGTCGTCCCGAGGGAGGCCGGCGCGAGCGTGGGCAGCCCGTGCTTTCCGAGCCCGCCCCACCCGGTACGCCATTATAACGCTGCCAGCCCATGCAGGTGCAAGGTAAGGGGACGGCTGACTGGAGGCGGGCCGAGCGGCGGTCGCTCTTGCACTTCCGGGGCGGGCATTCTAACATCTGAGGTGCGAGGCGGATTCCGGAGCGGGGCCGTCGGTTCGCTCAGCCGTGCTGCCAGCAAGGGTAAGGAGACCCACCATGTCGAAGCGCCGTTCACTCATCCTGGTAAGCGTGTTCGCGGTCGTGGCTGGCACCTGGGGCGGGTGGCCAGCGTCGACGCCGCTCCAGGCCAGCTTCCAGGTTCAGCCCCCGGCCACCGATCCCGTGGCCAGCCTGCCTCCCGCCGTGCGGCCGGTCTACGTCATGGGGCGCCGAGGCGCGGAGTGGTTGGCGGCCATGAACCGCACCGACGGCCTGTTCGAACAGGGCTTCAATCCCGCCTTCAACCTGCCTTGCGAGGAGGAGCACTACCTCACCCAGGTGGCGGCGACCGCGGCGCTGGCCCAATCGGCTCGGACCTTCCAGGCGCCAGCCCATGCAGCTCGAGCCAAGCAGGCCTTGCTGGTGCTGCTAGCTCAGACCCGGGTCGAAGAGCGCGAACCGCGCGTGCGGTTGACCCAGTTTCCCTCGGCCAGTGTGAATCGGGCCGCCGCCGCGGCCGGGCTGGTGCTGGCCATCCACGCCGTCCCCGACCCCACGCCTGACTTGCTTGAAGCGGCGGAGCAGCTTGCGGGCTATCTGCGGACCTTGCAAACGGATGAAGGCCACTTTCGAGTGGAGATGGAGGGGCTGGGGCCGGCCGCCGCTCGCACCAGCGTCGAGAGCGAGTCGGCCCGCGTGCAGGGACAGATTGTGCAGGCCCTGGCAGTAAGCTAGTGACTGGAGTTCAGACGTGTGCTCTTCCGATCTAGCTATGGCCAGGCACCGGCCCCGTGGAAGCTGGAAGCGGTGCGGCGGGCGGTGGTGGCCCAGCGGTCCATGTGGCAGGGCCGGCGGCAGATGGAAGTGACCTACGGCATGATCGCGGGCTGCACGGAGTTGTATGAGCGCACCAAGGAAGCTCCCTTCGCGGACTGCGTGTTTGAAATGGCGGACTGGCTGGCGAGCCTGCAGTACGGCGTAGAACCCAACGCCATTCACTTCCAAGGTGGCTTCATGAGTTGGACGGGCGGGCAGCCCGCGCGGACGCCTCCGACGTTGCGGTCGGCCGCGGCCATTGCCGCCCTGGCGGACGCCTGCCGAACCGCGCGGCTGGCAGGCAACGTCGCCGCCCACGACCGCGCCCGGCAAGCCTGCGACCGGGGCATCCAGTTCCTGGCCGCGC
>CALLZJ010000069.1 GCA_937858435.1 uncultured bacterium | reverse complement strand
TGCTCTATATCCGCACGGCCCTGCTCCGCGCGCCCTTCGTCGATCACGTTATCTTGGAAGAGTGGCTGCTCGCCCACGCCCCAGCAGCGTGATCAAGGCTCCTGGAAGCGATAGCCCACGCCCCGGACGGTTTCGATCCAATCGCCGACCTGTTCGAGTTTGCGGCGCAGCGACTTGATGTGGACGTCGATAGTGCGTTCTAGCACGATGGCCCCGTCGCCGATGGCCGACTCCATGAGGTCCTGGCGGGAGAAGGCCCGCCCGGGCTGCCGCATGAGCGTTTCGAGCAAGCGAAACTCGGTCGGCGTGAGCGGCAGCGACTCGCCCTTGAGCGTCACGCGGTGGCTGCGTTTGTCGAGCTTGAGTGGACCGCTCTGCAAGACGTCCGGCGTGGGTTCGGCACTCGCGCCACGTCGCAGCAAGACCTTGACGCGCTGGAGCAACACCTTGACGCTGAAGGGCTTGGTGACATAGTCGTCCGCGCCCACGGCGAAGCCGACGACTTGATCGGTCTCCTCCGCCTTGGCCGTGAGCATGAGGATGGGGATGCGGGCGGTCTTGGTGCCGGCCCGCAACTCCTTGCACACCTCCAGCCCGCTGAGCTGAGGCAGCATGAGGTCGAGCAATACGAGGTCGGGCAGGGCCGTCTGGGCCTTGCGCAGGGCTTCCTTGCCGTCGCTGGCCGTGACGACGTCGTAGCCTTCCTTTTCGAGGTTGTACTGCAGCACTTCGGTCAGGCTGCGTTCGTCTTCGACGATGAGCACTTTGGGCCGGGCCATGGCGGTTGCAAGTCTCCGGAATGGCGGGTCCTAGTCCCGAATCGCTTCGGGATGATGACGAATGATCGCGCCCCCGACGAGGTAAACCACGTCCTCGGCAATGTTGGTCGCGTGGTCGGCGATGCGCTCGAGTTGCCTTGAACAGGAGAAGAGATTGAGCCCCGGCTCCACGTGCTCGGCATTTTTTTTCATGAACGCGATGACCTAGTCGATGATCTCGCGGTTGTACCGATCCACCTCTTCGTCCACGCGGCAGACGCGTTTGGCCAGAATGGCGTCGAGGTTGATGAAGGCATCCAGACTGTCGCGGACCATCATGTTCGTGAGGTCGGCCATCTGCTGGAACATGGGTGGAATGGGCACGGGCGGCCCGCCAGCGAGGGCGTAGACGCGCTCCGCGATGTTTTCTGCCAGATCGCCCATCCGTTCGAGTTCCGAGTTGATCTTGAGAATCGACGCCACCCGCCGGAGATCGATGGCCACGGGCTGGTGCAGGGCCAGAATCTTGAGGGCATCTTCCTCGATCTGGTTTTCTTCCAGGTCGATGGCGGTGTCGCCTTCCATCAGGGTTAGCGCGAGCTGGGCATCGCGCGTGAAGAGGGCCCGAATCGCTTTCTCGATGCTCTCCTCAACGTCGCCGGCAAGGGTGACCACGCGCTTCTGGAGCTTGTCCAGGTCCCGGTGCAGATGAATGGACATACCGCGCCTCCGTCGCCCTAGCCGAACCGGCCCGTGATGTAGTCTTCCGTGTGTTTCTTGGCCGGCCGCGTGAACATGCCGTCGGTGGGCCCGGCTTCGACCAACTGTCCCTGGTAGAAGAAAGCAGTCTGATCGGAGATGCGGGCTGCCTGCTGCATGTTATGGGTCACGATGACGATGGTGTAATTGTCCTTCAGTTCGAAGATCAGGTCTTCGATGCGCGCGGTGGATGCGGGGTCGAGTGCGGAGGCAGGCTCGTCCATGAGGAGCACTTCGGGGTTGGTGGCCAGGGCCCGAGCGATGCAGAGCCGCTGTTGCTGGCCGCCGGAGAGGCCCACGGCCGAGTCGTGCAGGCGATCCTTCACTTCGTCCCAGAGGGCGGCGCCGCGCAGACACCGTTCGGCGATTTCCTGCAGATGGCGTTTGTCGCGGAGTCCCGCCACCCGAGGCCCATAAACGACGTTCTCGAAGATGCTCTTGGGGAAGGGGTTCGACTTCTGGAACACCATGCCGACGCGCTTGCGGAGATTGACCACGTCGACGTTGCGCCCGTAAAGGTCCATGCCGTCGAGCAGGAGGCTGCCGGCATGGCGGGTGCCATCGATGAGGGGGGTCAAGCTGGGGGGCAGCCGCAGGAAGGAAGAAATGCCACAGCCCGAAGGGCCAAAGAGGGGCGGCCCGCGACGACTGGGGATGGCCCGATTGATGGTGTGTAGGACCTTGGTCCGGCCGTACCAGAATTCGATGTTGCGCGCCTCGATCTTGGGCGCCTGTTGATGCAAATCGGACAAGCTGCGGCCCGTGGCCTGACGCTCGTCCATGATCTTGGCGAAACCGGTGCTCACGATCACGCTGGGCCTCGGAATTGGCGAAGGTGGGTTGGCAGTCCGGAAGGCCATTTCGCTCTGGAGCCATCTTATCCATTCCATGTGATGGTTGCGTGAAGATCTTTTCAAATTGGGGTCGGCCGCGATTCCGGCCGCCCGGAAGCACCGGTCTGGCAAGTTGCTCCGCCGAAGCGGTCTCGTACTCTGATTTTGCAAGCCCAACCCCTTCTGGAACGGGAGCCCTACCATGCCGGCCGAACGCTTTCGCACCTGGGACCGGGAACGTCTGCAACGGCGGCTACGCGTGGCCCAAGGGCTGGAGCCGGGCGACCTCCTGCTCCGGGGCGGGGCCATTGTGGACGTCTTCACCCAGACCGTGCGGCCAGCCGACGTCGTCGTGGCCGACGGCGTTATTGCCGGGGTCGGGCAGGTCGCGTGGTCGGCCAAGGAGACGATTGACCTCGCTGGGCGCACGGTGCTGCCGGGCCTGATTGACGGGCACATCCACATCGAAAGCACACTGCTCATGCCGGCCCGGCTCGCCGAGGTCATGGTGCCGCTCGGCACAACGGCCCTGATCGCCGACCCGCACGAGGTCGGAAACGTCCTGGGGGTCCGGGGCATCGACTTGCTGGCCGAAGCCAGTGCCGGCCTGCCGCTGGATTGCTTCTTCATGGCCTCTTCCTGTGTGCCCGCCTCGACCTGGGAGGAAGCCGGGGCCACCTTGAAGGCCGCGGAAGTGGGCGAGTTGCTCCAGCGTGGCCCCGTGCTCGGCCTGGCGGAGATGATGGACTTCCCGGCGGTACTCGGGGGCCAGGCCGGCCCCCTGGACAAGATTCTTGCCTCCTGGAATGCTGGCCGACCCGTGGACGGCCATGCCCCGGGGCTGGCAGGGGCGGCTCTTCAGGCCTACGTCGCGGCGGGGATGCGTTCAGATCATGAATCCACCCACACGGAAGAAGCTCGCGCCAAGGCACAGCTCGGCATGATGATCCAGGTGCGCGAGGGCTCGGCTGAGCACAATCTAGATGAATTGTTGCCCCTGCTGGTTGCGGATGAACTCGGCGACTGGTGCCTGGCGAGCGACGACGTCTTCCCCAGTGACTTGCGGCGGCTTGGCCATCTCGACGGGCTGCTGCGGCGGCTGGTCGCGGCCGGCGTGCCTCCGGCCCGGGCTGTTCGCCATGCCTCCCTGGTCCCAGCAAGGCATTACGGCCTGCGCGACCGCGGCGGGCTGGCTCCTGGCTACCGGGCCGACCTCGTCGTCGTCAACAATCTCACCGAGTTTCGCGTTGAGCGGGTCTTCAAGGACGGCATTCTCGCCGCCCGTGACGGCCGCTACACCTTCCCGCAGCCGCCCCCCCAGGTCCCGCTGGAGAATACCGTCCACCTCGGCACGCTCAGCGAAGGCCAGTTTGTCCTGCGATTGGGCCAGTCCGCGGCCGCCGGGAAGGTGGAGGTGCCCGTGGTCGGGATCATCCCCGATCAGATCGTGACCCGGAAGTTGACTCGGAGCGTGTCCCATCAAGACGGCCAGTACCATTTCCAGCCGGAGGAGGACGTGCTGGTCCTGGCCAATGTGGAACGGCATCGCGGGTCTGGCCATGTGGGGCTAGGGCTGGTCAGCGGCTTCGGGCTGAAGCGGCATGCCGCTCTGGGGTCATCCGTGGGCCACGATGCCCATAACCTGGTCATGGCTGGCAGCCGGCCAAGCGACTTGCTCGCGGCAGCAAGGGCCCT
>CALLZJ010000068.1 GCA_937858435.1 uncultured bacterium | reverse complement strand
TCCGCTTCCTCTTCTTTACCGGACTCCGGCCAGGGGAAGCCTTCGGCCTGACCTTGGCGGAACTGGGGGCCGGGATGCCCGAGCTGGTGGTGCTCGATGGCGACGTCCACAATTCGACCCGGACCGAACACTTCGCCAAGAAGTTTCCGGAGCGGTTCTTCAACGTCGGCATCGCCGAGTCGAACCTGGTCAGCATGGCGGGGGGCTTCGCCGGGGCGGGCAAGCGTCCCTGGCTCGCCAGCTTTGCGGCCTTCGTCATGTGTAATGGCTTCGATCAGCTCCGCATGTCGGTGGCGTTCCCAAATGCCGACGTCAAGGTGGTGGGCACCCATGCCGGCATCTCGATCGGCGAGGATGGACCCAGCCAGATGGGGATCGAGGACGTGGCGCTGGCCTGTGTCCTGCCCAACTTCGTCGTAGTCGTCCCGGCCGATGAGCCGAGCACGGTGGCCGCGGTCCGGGCGTTGGCGCAGCATCGGGGTCCGGCCTACCTCCGCGTCGGGCGACCGACGGTACCCGTCATCTACGACGACCCGGCTCCCTTCCAACTGGGCAAGGCCAACTTGCTGCGGCCGGGCGGCGATCTGGCGATCCTGGCGAACGGCCTGATGACCGCCAAGGCGCTCGAGGCTGCCGAGTATCTCGCCAAAGTCGGCGTCGAGGCGCGGGTGCTGGACGTGCACACGGTCAAGCCGCTCGATCATGAGGCCGTGCTCTCGGCGGCCCGCGAGACCGGACGGATTGTCGTGGCCGAGGAACATCTCAAACTCGGCGGGCTGGCTTCAGCGGTCGCGCTCGCCCTCGCCGAGCAGCAGCCGACCCCCATGCGGATGGTTTGCCTGCCTGACCGCTACGCTGAGTCCGGCACTCCCGAAGAATTGCTCGAAAAGTACGGATTGTCAGTGGAAAAAATCGTGGAAGCCGCGAAGGATTTGATGAAGCCGGCCTAGCACGCCGCTCCGTCATGGGAGAACTGCATGCGAGGCCTTCTGGGTTGGATGTGGGTCGGCGTCTTTGTCTACATCGCACTCCGGCTCTCGTGGTCCGTCCTGCGGGCCCCGGCGGAGAGACGCCGATCGCTTATCGGCAAGTACCTGGTCATCTTTGCGATCGCTTATCTGGGGACGCTGGGCATGTTCCTGGTGCTGGAACGTGGAATGATCTTCCGACCCACGTCGGTTGCCGACGGGTGGGGAGTGCCCACGGACTTCACGCCCCAGGACGTGGAACTGACCCTGGATGATGGAACGCGTATCCATGCCTGGTGGTGCCCGGTGCCCGATGCCCGGGGCGTAATTCACTACAGCCACGGCAACGCGGGCAACCTGGCCGGGCGGGCCGGAATCGCCTCCTGGCTGCGGCGCCGGGGCTGGTCGGTCTTCCTCTACGACTATCCGGGCTTCGGCAAGAGCACGGGCCGACCCGACGAGCAGAATTGCTACGCCGCGGGCCTGGCCTCCTATCGCTGGTTGCGACAAGAACAAAAGGTGGACCCGGAGCAGCTCATTCTCTGGGGTAAGTCGCTGGGGGGCGGCGTGGCCACCGAACTGGCCATGCAGGTCGAGCATCGGGCCTTGGTGCTCTTCAGCCCCTTTTCCAGCATCCCCGACATGGCCCAGAAGCTCTTCCCGATCTTCCCGGCCCGGTGGCTCGTCCGGACCCAATTCGACAATGCCACCAAGATCAAGACCTACCGGGGCCGACTGCTCGTTGGCTGGTACGATGAGGACCCACTGGTGCCCGCCGACCAGAGCCGGCTGGTGTACGAACTAGCGACCCAGGCCGATGAGCGTCGGGGCGAGCCCTTCCCGGGGCGAATCCACGGGGCTCCGCCCGAGATTTTCGTCGACATCCTGACCGAATGGTACGACAAGCTGAAGTAGGCCCGAGGCGTAACGGGCTCGCGCTCGTTACGAGAAGCGGCTGAAGTCGGGCTTGCGCTTCTCCACGAATGCGGCCAGGGCCTCCTGGCACTCCGGCGCAGACAAGGCCGCGACGAAGCGCGGTCCTTCCCGCTGCAGGGCTGCTAAGGCCGACTCCACCCAGCTCTGCCGTAGGAGTTGCTTGGTGAGTCGGACGGCGGCGGGCGGCTTGGCGGCGATCTGCTCGGCAGCGGCCAGGGCCTGCGGCAGCAGTTCACCCTTACTCACGACCGCATTTACCAGTCCCAGCCGCTGGGCTTCGTCGGCACCGAAGGGGCTACCCAGGAGCAGATGCTCGGACGCCTTTAGCGGTCCCAGCATCCAAGGTAGCGTGAAGGTCGCTCCCAGTTCGGGCGGCAGGCCCAGGTTGACGAAGGGCATCTGGAAGCTAGCGGTGTCGGCGGCGTAGACCAGATCGCAATAGGGCAGCAGCGTGACGCCGATGCCCACGGCCACGCCGGCCACGGCGGCGATGAGCGGCTTGGGGAAAGCGATCGCCGTCCGCATGAAGCGGAAGACGGGGGCGTCATCGTTTGCCGGGGGTGCTTGCATGAAGTCTTTGAGGTCGTTGCCAGCCGTGAAGGCCTCGGCACCGCCGTACAGGATCAGACAGCGGACCGCCGGGTCATCTTGGGCTTCAAGAAAAGCGGCTCCCAGAGCCTCATACATCGCCAGGGTCAGAGCGTTCTTCTTCTGGGGCCGATTGAGGGTCAGCAGCGTCACGGAGCCGCGACGTTCGATGGCGATCTCGCTCATGGCAGTGTCCTCCGTCAGGTCGATGGGTCGCTGGGCGGGACCGGCTGGAGCAGGAACCAGAAGAAGCCGTGCGGGCTCAGGCTGATGAAGTAGTGCTGGTCGCCGATGCTGGGGAAGGTCTGTCCGCCGAGCATCTCCACGGGCACCGAGCCCTTGAAGTCGGAAAGATCGAGTTCGACAGGTTGGGCGAACCGGGAGAGGTTGTTGACGACGAGGACCGTCTTGCCCTCATACTCCCGGACATAGGCGACGACGCGGGGGTTCTTGCAGGGCACAAAGCGGAACGAGCCGCGGGCAAAGAGCGGGTGTTTCTTGCGGACACGGATGAGCCGGCGGACCCAATTGAGGAGCGACGTGGGGTTGCGCGTCTGCGCCTCGACGTTGATGGCCTGGTAGTTGTAGATCGGGTCGAGGATGAGCGGCTGGTAGAGCATCGAGGGGTCGGCGCGGCTGAAGCCGGCGTTGCGGTCGCCGGTCCACTGCATGGGGGTGCGGACGCCGTTGCGGTCGCCGAGATAGACGTTGTCGCCCATGCCGATCTCATCACCGTAGTAGAGCACGGGGCTGCCGGGCAGGGTGAGGAGCAGGCTGTAGAGCAGCTCCATCTGGCGTCGGCCATTGCTCATGAGGGGCGCGAGCCGGCGGCGGATGCCGAGGTTGAGCCGCATCCGCGGGTCCTTGGCATACTCGGCGTACATGTAGTCCCGCTCCTCGTCGGAGACCATCTCCAACGTCAGCTCGTCGTGGTTGCGCAGGAAGAGGGCCCACTGGCAGTTGGGCGGGATGCGGGGCAGCCTTTCGAGAATCTCAACGATGGGCCGGGCGTCCTCGCGGCGGATGGCCATGAACATCCGGGGCATGAGCGGGAAGTGGAAGGCCATATGGAACTCGTCCCCGTCGCCAAAGTAGGGGACCAGTTCTTCGGGCCACTGATTCGCCTCGGCCAGAAGCAAGCTGCCCGGGTAACGCTCATCGAGAAAGCTGCGGAGCTTCTTGCAAAAGGCATGGGTCTCGGGCAGGCTCTCGCAGGAAGTTCCTTCCCGTTCGTAGAGGTAAGGGACGGCGTCGACCCGGAAACCGTCGATTCCGAGGCTCGCCCAAAAGTCGACGACGTCCAACATCTCGCGATGGACTTCCGGGTTGTCGTAGTTGAGATCGGGCTGATGGCTGAAGAAGCGATGCCAGAAGTACTTCCGGGCCACGGGGTCCCAGGTCCAGTTGGAGGCCTCGACGTCTTTGAAAATGATCCGCACGTTCTTGTACTTGTCGTCGGTGTCGCTCCAGACGTAGTAGTCGTGCTTGGGTGAGGTGGGATCGCGGCGGGCCTCCTGGAACCAGGGGTGTTGGTCCGAGGTGTGGCTGACGACCAGATCGGCGATGATCTTGATGCCGCGGTTATGGGCGGCGGTGGTCAGCACTTGAAAGTCGGCGACGGTGCCGATGGAAGGATGAATCTTCTTGAAGTCGCGGATGTCGTAGCCGTCGTCCTTGAGCGGCGAGTCGTAAATGGGCATCAACCAGATGCAATCGACGCCGAGTTCATGGAGATAGTCGAGCCGTTCGATGAGGCCCAACAGGTCGCCGTTGCCGTCGTTGGAGCTGTCTTGAAAGCCGCGGACGTAGACTTCGTAGAAAATGGCATCCTTGTACCACAGTGGGTCAGTGGACATGGCACGGGAAGCTCCAGGCGGATCGGATCTGCGACTCCGCCCCTTATGCTACGGCCCGATCGCACTTCAGGCAGGACAGGAAACGGTGGACGTCGGCCGGGCTGGGGACATGGTAGGTGGCGGCCGTATCGTGGGGCTCGCCCACTTTCACCGTCACCGCGTCTTTCAGGGTGCGAAAGGCATCTTCGTCGGTGCGGTCGTCGCCGATGAAGCAGGTCAGCGGGGGCGGGCCGCCCAGGTGGTCGCGAATCCAGCACAAGGCAGCTCCCTTGTGCCAGGAACTGGGGGGACGAACCTCAAGCACCTCATGCCCGCCCGAGAGCCGCAGGTCGCCGTACTCGCGTGCCACCACCTCCTCGACCCGGCGGCGCAGGTCGTCGCGGCGATCGGACGCGACGTTGCGGTAGTGGACGCTCAAGGTGAGCGCCTTGTGCTCAACGCGCGCCCCGGTGACGGCGTCCAGTTCCCGGGATAAGTGGTGGGCCAGGTGGCCCAGGCGATCGAGGGTGGCCACGGCATCGGATTCGATATACCTCCGCCCCGGCCCGGCGATGTCCAGCCCGTGGTTGCCGGCATAGTGCAAGCCTGCTACGTCGACGTGCTTTCGGAGGTCGTCGAGGGCCCGGCCGCTAACGATCGCCACGGTGACCCCCGGGGTGGCGGCGAGGCGCTCGAGTTCACGCCGGACCTCGGGTGCCAGGCGAGCCTGATCGGGGTCGTTGACGAGCGGCGTCAGAGTGCCGTCGTAGTCCAGCCCGAGCAGCAGATGCTCGGCGGCATTGAGACGGGCACGAACTTCGGCCAGTTGGTCGAAGAGGGCAGTGGCTGGCATGACAGAGCTCCTTGCGCGTCAATGAGCGTGGCCGCCGGGGCATCGCCGCGTCGTGCCGCGTCGGTACTCTGAGGGGCCGCGCGTTCCTTTTGCGTTAGTTGTCGCTCTCGTCCCGGCTGTCCGGGAAGTCGAACTTGAGCAACGTGGAGAGCACCTTGCCCGCCCACCGGTAAATGTTGTTGCTCGCGACCGTTTCGCGCATCTTGACCATGCGGCGTTTGCGCTCGGGCTGGGGCATCTCGAGTGCGGTCTTGATCGCCTCGGCGAGTTCGTCGACGGCGAACGGATTGACGAGCAGGGCATCGGTCAGTTCGCGGGCGGCCCCGGTGAACTGGCTCAGGATGAGCACGCCGTCTTCGTCGCAGCGGCTGCTGACGAACTCTTTGGCCACCAGGTTCAGACCGTCATGGAGCGAGGTGACCATGCAGAAGTGGGCCAGCCGGTGCAGCGCCATCAGGTCCGGTTGCGAAAAGTGATCCCGGAGGAAGATGACGGGATGCCACGAGGCTTCGCTCCACTTCCAGTTGATCTCTTCGACGATCCGGTCGATCTCGTCGTCCAACGCTTGGTACTGCGGAATGTGCGCCCGGCTCGGGACGCCGACCTGGACGAAGCTTAGCTTGCCCCGCCACTGGGGATGGAGTTCGAGGAAGCGGTCGAGGCTGCGCAGCCGCTCCGGGATGCCCTTGGTATAGTCGATGCGATCGATACCGATCCCAATCAGTTCGTCCTGCACGCCGAGCCTGGTGCGCCAGTTCTCCATGCGCGACTCGACCTCGGCGCTGGCTGCCACTTCGGCATGGTGCTCGTAGTCGATGCTGATGGGGAAGGGGCGCAC
>CALLZJ010000067.1 GCA_937858435.1 uncultured bacterium | reverse complement strand
TGTGGGCGGGCTTCTCGGCCGTCCTCTTCGTCGATCAGGCCGAGTACGTGGTCGTCACCCGCTTTGGCCGGCTGGTCGAGGTCATTGACGGCCGCACGGCCGCGGGGCCGCATTTCAAACTGCCCTGGCCCGTGGACTCCGCCTGGCGGCTAGACCGTCGGCTCGACTTGCTCGATGTGCCCACGCAAGAACTGCTCATCCGCGACCGGGACGAGGGGCCGGGTGCCGACAAGCCCCTGCCATTGACCTTCGATCTGTTCGTCTGCTGGCGGATTGGCGATCCCCAGGGAGATGACGCGGCGGCAGTCGATCGGTTCATTCGCAGCTTCGGCCACCCCGACAAGGCCCGCCAGTTCCTCCGCAGTCAGCTCATCTCCCGCCTCAAGATCGAACTCAGCGAGGTACTCATCACGGACCTGATCAACACGGATGCCACCAAGCTCCGCTGGCGGACAATTCTGCAGCGGATTCGCTCGCAGCCCTTCGCCACCGACCCCGGCGAACCGCCCCTGAGCCTGGAGCAACGAGCGGCCCAGGTGGGCATCGCGCTGGTCGACGTGGGGCTGCGGCGTTTCAACCATCCGCAGCAAGTGCGCGATGAGATCTTTGCCAAGATCCGGGAAGAGCGGCGGCGCGAAGCGAACACCTACCAGTTGCAGGGCGAGGAGCAGGCGGCACGTATCCGGGCCGAAGGTGAACTCGAGGCCCGCCGCATTCGCAGTGAGGCCGAAGCGGAGCGCATCCGCATCGAAGGCCAGGCCGAAGCCGATGCGGTCCGACTGCTCAACGATGCCCACGCCCAGGCACCGGAACTCTACCGCATCGTCCGGCTGCTGAAGGGCTATCGCCAGATGTTCGCCGACGACAAGACGCAACTCATCTTGTCGCTGGACCATCCGCTGCTGCAGCTCTTCAAGAACGTTCCGGGCATGGGGCCGGCCAGCGGCGTGGAGGGCGACTCGGGAGCATCTCGGAACACGCCGCCGCCGCCCACTGCCGGCCCCGAACGCAAACCGGAGCCACGGCGATGACCTGGCGAAGCTGGTTAGTCCTGGTCTTGCTGGCGCTGGCCGGCTACCTGGTCTCGGGCCTAACGCAAGTCCGCCCAGGCGAGGTGGGCGTGGTCCGGCGGCTTGGCCAGGTCGTGGACGTGGTCGCGCCGGGTCTCCACCTTGGGCTGCCCTGGGGTTTCGGGCGAGTCGACCGCGTGGCCATCGACGAGCAGCGACAACTGAACGTCGGCTATGTCGACCGTGACGATCCACTCCCCGACAGGCTCCCGGTCGGCCAGGTACTGACCGCGGACGACCAGCTCCTGAACCTGCGGATCACGCTCTTCTTCCGGGTCGATGCGGCGGCGGTCGTGGAGTTCGTTCTCAATCAGGAGCGGATCGAGGAATTGATGACGCGGCTCGCCGAGGAAACCCTGGTCGTGGCCCTGGGCGGCGAGCGGGCTAGCCGTGTTCTGCTCGGACAGGCTCAGGGGCTAGAAAGCCAACTGCAGGCGCGGCTGGCCGCCCGAATCCGCAGCCTCGGACTGGCTCTCCGCATCGACAGCGTCAACATCGTCGAAGCGCAGCCGCCGACGGAACTCATCGAAGTCTACCGCCAGGTCAATCGGGCCCGAACCCAGCGGGAGATCCTGGAGCGTGAGGCTCTGGGCCGGAAGAGTTCGGAGATCTCGGCGGGCCGGCAGGATGCCAGCCGCATCGTGGCCGACGCAAGGCCCGCGGGCGCGGAGAAGAGGGGGGGGGCCCGGGCCGGGGCGACCCGCTCCCCCCCTCTGCCCGCCAGCCTGCCCGCCGATCCCGCGGCCCGCCAGGCGGCCTTGCTCAACCTCTATCTGACGGAGATGCAGGCCATCTTGCCGCGCATGCAGATGCGAACCCTGAGCGACCAGGGAGTAGATCAGACCATCATTCTGCCGGGGGCGCCGCGCTGACGTGGCTGCAAAGCGGCCTCCGAATGCCTGAAGTGATCTGATTCGGCACGCCTATTGCTGTTCCTTCTCACGCGGCCCAGATTTCTGCCAAACCCGGCCTGGAGTCTCGTTGGATGAATCTGAATCGCATGACCGAAAAGGTCCAGGAAGCCCTGGCAGGCGCTCAGCAGTCTGCCCTTCGGCTTGGCCATCAGCAGGTGGACGTGGAGCACGTGGCCGCCATGCTGCTGGAGTCGGCCGAGGGTCTGGCGGCCGCGGTGCTTGGAAAGCTCGGCGTGGCGGGCGATCCACTCCGGCGCAAGCTGGAAAGCGAACTGCAGAAGTTGCCGCGGGTGTCGGGCGGCGGCGATCAAGTCTATGTCTCGGGCCGGCTCAACCGGCTTGTGGCCCAGGCCGAGGAAGAAGCCAAGAAGCTCAAGGACGACTTCGTCTCCGTCGAGCACTTGCTGCTCGCCATGGTGGATGACAGCGGTGCCACGGGCAAGGCCCTCAAAGAAGCGGGGGTGGATCGGCGGCGGCTGCTTGAAGCGCTCCAGGAAGTCCGGGGCCACCAGCGCGTCACGAGCACCAATCCTGAGGGCACCTACCAGGCGCTGGAGAAGTACGGCCGGGACCTGACCCAGCTTGCGAGTCAGGGCAAGGTCGATCCGGTGATCGGCCGGGATGATGAAATCCGCCGGGTGGTCCAGGTGCTCTCGCGGCGCACCAAGAATAACCCGGTGCTCATTGGCGAGCCTGGGGTCGGCAAGACCGCCATCGTTGAGGGGTTGGCCCACCGCATCGTCCGGGGGGATGTTCCCGAGGGGCTCAAGAAGCGGCGCATCGTCGCCCTGGACATGGGAGCCCTGATCGCCGGCGCCAAGTACCGCGGCGAGTTTGAGGAGCGACTCAAGGCCGTGCTCAAGGAGGTGCAGGAGGCAGGCGGCGACATCATCCTCTTCATCGACGAGTTGCATACGGTCGTCGGAGCAGGCAAGGCGGAAGGAGCCATGGATGCCGGCAATCTGCTCAAGCCGATGCTGGCCCGTGGCGAACTGCACTGCATCGGGGCCACGACCCTCGACGAGTATCGCCAGCACATCGAGAAGGACGCCGCCCTCGAACGCCGCTTTCAGCCGGTGATGGTGGATCAGCCCAGCGTCGAGGACACGATCAGCATTCTGCGCGGTCTCAAGGAGCGCTACGAGGTCCACCACGGCGTCCGCATCCAGGATGCCGCTCTGGTCGCGGCCGCCACGCTTTCCAATCGCTATATCACGGACCGGTTCCTGCCCGACAAGGCCATCGACCTCGTGGACGAAGCCGCGGCCAAGCTGCGGACCGAGATCGATTCCATGCCCAGCGCACTGGACGAGTTGTTACGCCGGCAGATGCAGCTTGAAATCGAACGCGAAGCATTGAAAAAGGAGCGCGACGCCGCCTCCAAGGCCCGGCTGGCCAAGCTGGAGAAAGAACTAGCGGACGTGAAGGCCGAGGCCGACACGCTCAAGGCCCGGTGGCAGTCTGAAAAACAGGCGGTGCAGTCGGTCCGGAGCCTGCGCGAACAGATCGAGCAGACCAAGCTTCAAATCGAGCAAGCCGAGCGCCAGTATGACCTTAACAAGGTCGCCGAACTGAAGTACGGCAAGCTGTTGGAGCTAGAGAAACAGCTCAAGGCGGCCGAAGCCAAGAGCGAGCAAGGCGCGCCGGCCCGGCTGCTCAAGGAAGAGGTCGACGAGGAGGACATCGCCGAGGTCGTGGCCCGCTGGACTCACATCCCCGTTTCGCGCCTCCTCGAAGGGGAGATGCAAAAGCTGCTCCGGCTCGAGGAGACGCTGCATCAGCGGGTCATCGGACAGGATATCGCCGTGACGGCCGTCGCCGAGGCCGTGCTCCGCGCCCGCTCGGGGCTCAAAGACCCGCAGCGGCCGATCGGTTCCTTCATTTTTCTCGGTCCCACGGGGGTCGGCAAGACCGAACTGGCCCGGGCCCTGGCCGAGTTCCTTTTCGACGACGAGCGCGCCCTCATCCGCATCGATATGTCCGAGTATCAGGAGAAACATAACGTCTCGCGTCTGCTCGGGGCGCCGCCTGGCTACATCGGCTACGAGGAGGGCGGCCAACTCACGGAACAGGTCCGCCGCCGACCCTATGCCGTCATCCTGCTCGACGAGATCGAGAAGGCCCACCACGACGTCTTCAACGTGCTCCTGCAGATTCTCGATGACGGCCGGCTCACCGACGGTCAGGGCCGCGTGGTCGACTTCAAGAACACGATCATCGTCATGACGTCGAACATCGGCAGCCATCGCATCCTGGATTATCAGGGGACCTTCTCCGGCGCCAACTACGAGCGCATGGAGGCGACGGTCCTGGACGAGCTCCGCAAGCACTTCCGGCCCGAGTTCCTCAATCGCGTGGACGACATCGTCGTCTTCCACGCTCTGACCGCTGAGCACTTGCTGCAGATTGTGGACATCCAACTCGCGCGGCTGGCCAAGCGGCTGCAGGAACGCCGCATCACCCTGACCCTCACGCCGGCCGCCAAGCAGCAGCTCGTGACCCTGGGCTTCGATCCGGCTTATGGGGCCCGGCCGCTCAAGCGGACCATCCAAAAGGAACTGGAGACGGCCCTGTCCAAGCAGCTCTTGGCCGGCAAGGTGCGGGACGGGCAAAAGGTCACCGTGGATTATGACCGCGACACGGAGACGCTGACGTTCAAGACGGCGCCCATGGCGGGATCGGAGTAGGGTGCCTGCGGGATCAAGGCACGTTGGGACCGGCCGCACGGACCTCGGCCGAAGCCCCGGATTCGTACTGCTGGAAGTTCTTCTTGAACAGGCTGCCGAGCTTGCGGGCGGCGGCATCGTAGGCGGCTGGGTCCTTCCACGTCTGCCGGGGCTGCAAAGCCTCGGCTGGCACGTTCGGGCATTCGGTGATGATGTCGAAGCCGAAGACGGGGTCGCGCTGGGCCGGGGCATCGGACAAGGCGCCACTGTGGATGGCATCCATGATCGCTCGGGTCAGGCTGAGCTTCATGCGCGAGCCCACGCCGTAGCCGCCGCCGCTCCAGCCGGTATTTACGAGCCAGACGTGGGCCTGGTGCTCGCGGAGCTTGGCGGCGAGCATCTCGGCATACTTGGCCGGGTGCCAGACCAGGAAGGGCCCGCCGAAGCAGGGCGAAAAGGTGGGCTGAGGTTCGGTGATGCCCACCTCGGTCCCGGCCACCTTGGCGGTGAAGCCCGAGATGAAGTGGTACATGGCCTGCGCGGGATCGAGGCGCGAGACCGGCGGCAGAACGCCGAAGGCATCGCAGGTCAGGAAGATGATGTGCGTCGGATGGCCCGCCAGGCACGGAATCAGGGCATTCTGAATGTACTCGATCGGGTAAGCGCCGCGGGTGTTCTGCGTGAGGCTGGCATCGTGGAAATCCACCGCCCGATCATGGGGATCGACCACGACGTTTTCCAGAACCGCGCCGAAGCGCAGGGCTTGAAAGATATCGGGCTCCGATTCGGCCGTCAGATCGATCGCCTTGGCGTAGCAGCCGCCCTCGATGTTGAAGACGCCATGCTCGGTCCAGCAATGTTCGTCGTCGCCGATGAGCCGGCGCTTGGGGTCGGCGGAGAGCGTGGTCTTGCCCGTGCCCGAGAGGCCGAAGAGCAGCGAGGATGCCTTGGTCTGGGGATCAGCCGTGGCGGAGCAGTGCATCGAAAGCACGCCCCGCTTGGGCATGAGGTAGTTCATGATGGTGAAGACGCCCTTCTTCATCTCGCCGGCATATTCCGTGCCGAGGATGACCATCTCTCGATCTTCGAAAGAGACGTCGATGCTGGTCTTGGAGGTCATGCCCGCCGTGTGGCGGTTGGCGGGAAACTGGCCGGCGTTGAAGACCACGAAGTCGGGGGTGCCGAAGTTCTCCAGCTCCTCCTCGGTCGGACGGATGAGCATGGTGTGCATGAACAGGGCATGGTAGGGCCGCGAACAGATCACGCGGATGCGGAGCCGGTGGGCGGGGTCCCAGCCGGCAAAGCCGTCAATGCAGTAAAGCCGGTCACGGTAGTTGAGAAAGTCGACGGCCCGTTCCCGATTGATGAGAAAGCTCGTGCGCTCCAGCGGCACATTGACACTGCCCCACCAGACGTCCCGATCGGACTCTCCGCCCCGCACCACCCGCTTGTCCTTGGGCGACCGGCCCGTCTTGTCGCCCGAATAAGCGACCAGGGCCCCGCCGGAAGCGACACAGGCGCCCGGATCGTAGCGAATCGCCTCCTCATAAAGTCGAGCGGGCGGAGGGTTGCGCAGGACATTCGACAGCGTGATGCCGTGAGGGTGCAGGGAGAAATGACTCATGGGAAAACCTTGACGCGCTGGAGCGAGAGCGGCCAGTCGGAGCGACTTTCGAACGCGTATTATATCAGATTCACTGGCCCAAACGATAGGAAACGCTGGCCAGCCAGCGGTGAGCCAGGTCGCATCTCCTAGAGAATCCGGCCCTTCCGCACTTGGAGTCGGCGGCTCCCGGGTTCCGACGGCGGCTCCCCCAAAGGTGCAGACCGCGGCGCCGAGTCTCTCGGACGGCTGCCCTTGCTAATGTCGCCAGACCACGATAGATTTTCGAAGGAAAAGCTGCTACGATAGCCCGATATGGGGGCCCCTACCTCGGAAGGATCGGGCCCGTTTGCTGGTCGTTTCGCCCTGGAGTCTTCCGTGATCGCGGTCATTAGCGATATTCACAGCAATCTGGAAGCGCTCCAGGCCGTCCTCAAGGACATCGAAAGCCAAAACGTCACCACGATCTACTGCCTGGGCGATGTGATCGGCTACGGGCCCAACCCACGCGAGTGCATCGACCTGGTCATGGACATGCCCGTCGTACTCCTGGGCAACCACGACCAGGGGGCCATGTTCGATCCCGAAGGGTTCAATCCAGGCGCTGAGCGGGCCATCTTCTGGACCCGGGCCCAACTCGAAGAATCGGAGGAGGCGCGGGAGGTTCGAGAGCGGCGCTGGGAGTTCCTGGCCGAGCGGCCCCGCACCCCCCGCGAAGAGAACTTCCTCTTCGTCCACGGCTCGGCCCGCAACCCGATCAACGAATACGTCTTCCCAGAAGACGTCTACAATCCCCGCAAGATGGAGCGTATCTTCGCCTATATCGACCGCTATTGTCTCCAGGGGCACACCCACGTCCCGGGGGTCTTCACCGAGTCGCTCCAGTTCTACAGCCCCGAAGAGATCGACCACGTCTACTCGCTCGACGGCCGCAAGACCATGGTGAACGTCGGCTCGGTCGGTCAGCCCCGCGACGGCGACTGGCGCGGCTGCTATGTCCTGATCGAAGAGAACACGCTCCGCTTCCGCCGCGTCGAGTACGATATCGATTCGACGGTCAAGAAGATCTACGACACACCTGAACTCGAGAACTTCCTCGGCGACCGTCTCCGCGACGGCCGCTAGGCTCTTCCTCATGCTCACTCCCGACCAC
>CALLZJ010000066.1 GCA_937858435.1 uncultured bacterium | reverse complement strand
AGGTCCAGCCCGGCGTCGCGGTATGTGAGCTTGGCCATGGGGCCATGGTAAGGGTAGACGGCAGTGCTGGGAAGGGGCGGCTGGCGCCGAGATCGCTAGTAGCCCTCATCCCCCGGCAGCGGGGCGGGGGAGATCAGGTTGGAGTAGCTTGCGATCGGCCTTGTGGGCGTACATGGCGGCGTCGGCTTGTGCCATCGCCGCCTCGATGCCTCCCAGCGTGGTGAAGGAGGCTACGCCGTAGGAGACATCCAGGTCCACGGGCTCGCCCACCCCGGGCAGTTCGGTGCCCCGCAGCTTGCTCGCCAGGGTCGCCAGGCGGCGCTCGGCCTCATCGGCGGGCACATTGGGAAGGATCACCAGAAACTCGTCGCCGCCCCAGCGGAAGAGCAGGTCGTCCGGCCGGATGATCGAACGCACCGCCTTGGCCACGGCGCGGATGGCGGCATCGCCCGCCGCGTGGCCAAACTGATCGTTGAGCGGTTTCAGGTGATCCAGATCGAGCACGGCCAGGGCCCCGTCACCCGGCACCGATAGGCCCGACCGGCGGCTTTCGATGAGCGTGTAGAAAGCATGCCGATTGAGCGCCTCGGTCATCGCGTCGCTCTGCGCCTGCCGGGCCAGCCGCTGGGAGAGATTCGCCAGTTCCGCGTTGGCACGCTCCAGTTCCCGGCGCACACCTTCAAGTGCGACGATGATCATGCCGAAGGCGAGCAGTGTCTGGACGACCGTCTGAAAGCGCAGCCAATCTCCGGGACTGAAGCCAGGCCAAAGCTCGGGGGCCACTTGCCAGGCCATCACGATCCCGCCGACGCCAAGGCTCAGCCCCACGTGGCAAAACAGTGCGAACATGAGCAACCGCAGCCCCGTGCGCCGCCGATCGGTGTGCCAATGAACGGCCATTGTCAGGGTCAAGGCGACGAGGGCGGCGATCCCCTGGACCGCTCCCGTGGCCAGGAACAGGGCGGCCCGGCCGAGCGTTCGTCCTTGCTGCGGGTGGGGCAGAACGGTGTCGATGAGCAATGGTCCCACGAGAGCGGCAACGGCCAGGCCGACCAGAGCCCAGGTATCGGCACTATCCCAAGCTCGGTCGCCGGTCAGGCGTCGGCAGCCGACCAGCGTGAAGCCCCAGCCCAAGGCGGCCGCCAGCCCATAGGCCCAGGGGCAGTTCGTCTCCCCGCCCCCCCGCCAGTTTGCGCCCGCCAAGAGGACGCTGAGTCCCAGGGCCTGGCTGCCCCAGGCCAAGGTCCACCATTCGAGTGCGGTCTGCTTGATGGACTGGGCCAGGACGAAGAGCAACGTGGTGGCCAGGATCGCGAGCGTCAACTCGACGACGACGTCCACATAGTCGGCCGCCAGCAAGATTCCCAATGCCCACCCTTGCCACGACTCGGGCGCTGGGCCCGTATCTCTGCCCCTAAGATAAACACCGCGGGCCACCTCAACCAGTAGCTTGTCGAGTCCTGCTGTGACCGAGTCGAACCTGGCGGATCGGATTGCGGCTGCTTTGCACCCCGAGCGCTGCGTCACCGCTGCCGGTCTTTCAGCCTGCCTCGTCCCGGACGCCGGGCGGCAGAGGCGCTGGGAACTCTTCCGTGGCCAACTCGTCGATCCGCTCCTGACGCGGGAAGAACGCTGGCAGCAGTCCTGGGAACTCCATCTGATTAGCGGGTCGGCCGCGCCGGCGGGAGCGACCCTCGCCGTCCGCTTCGATCCGGCCGCTGGGTTGCTTCATGTCACCCGCGGCTTCCCCATTCTTGGCGAGGTGCCCCAAGCGGAAGGGAACATCATCAGCACGCGGCCGGCCGAGCGCTGGTCCGAGGAACTGATCGCCTCGCGCCGGCTCGGCGACCCACCATCCGAGGGCGACGACCTTTCCACCTGGCTCGAACGGGCTCTGTTCCTGGCAACGGTGGGGACCAGTCGGTTGGCCATCACATCTCCCGAGAGTCCGCTGCCGGTCTGGAGTTGGGGGCTGCTGCACTATCAGCCGCGCGCTTGGTCGAGCCCGGAATCCTGGTGGCAGGCGAGCGGCGACCGGTGGGCCGAGCGCTTCCGCTGGGCTCGCTGCGAGTTTGAACTACGACGAACCCCCAGCGATGACATGGCCGTCGTTGCCGCTCGCATCCTGGAGGCCGTGCTCAGGGCGGGGGGCGAGGACGCCTTCGACCAGACACTGCGGGGCATGCTCCGCCAGCTTGCATTGACCCCGGGGCAAAGGCTGATCGCCAATTGGCTTACCCTGCTGGCGGCCTGGCGGGACCGCGCCCCTGACTCCGCCGCCTGGCCGAGCTTCCTCACGCACACGGTCCGCCTTCTCCACCGCCATCTCACCGCCTTCGACCTCGAGCGCTTCCACAACCAAGGGGCAAACTACCCCGACGCTCTTTTGGTCGACGGTCTGGTCAAGCTCCTGCTGCCGCTTCGCAACGAACCCGGGCTCGCGGCCGCCTGGGCCCTGGCCTGTCGCCTCCGCCAGTCGCTCACGGGACTCTGGGTGCCGCCGAGCCCGACGTCGCCCGGTGAATCGCTGCGCGTGCGGCCAGCCGAGGCGGCTGCTGAACCAACACCCCGAGTGCAGTCCGAACGCTCAGGCGCCCTGAGTCGGCTCTTCGTGGATGAGCCGCTCACGTCACTCCTGGCTGGGACCGTGCCGCCGAGTGGACCGTTCGCCGTCCGGGAGCTGGGGTTGGCCTTGTTCCTAGATCGGCCGCTCGGACTGCCGAAGCTGGCGCAGCGTGTCGCCCTCGACCGCACCCCGCTGGTCTCCTACCTGGCCTTCAGCCGGGAGCTGGCCCAGGCTCGGCTCGACCAATTGCTCGGCTGGGGCTGGATCACCCTTGCCGACCACGCGGTCCTGGCGGCGGAGCTCGGCCGTCTCGTGCTCCCTGGTATCGCTGCCCAAGAACTGCCGCTACCCCAGCCCCGGCCGGGTGTGGTGAGCCTGGAAGATGCCCGTCTCGCGGCGGCGGACTTCGTCTACCTGGCAACCACCGCTCCGGGCCGAGCCGAACTCTGGCACGCCTGCCGCTTTACCGATCCAGACTGGGAGCCCTTCCTGGACTGGCTGCTTGGCCCCGGCTGCGGGCTCGTGATCCGCAGCCCGCGTGCCCGTTGCCTCGAAGAACCAGAGGCCTTTCTCACCGCCTATGACGCCGAGCTGCGTCCACGGCTGGAGTTCTCTTTGCCCGCAGTCCCGACAGAAGTCGCCTACATGGAACCGGAGCCGGGCCGCGAGGTCCCCGCCGAGGGGCTGGTGCTATGTCATGCCTGGGATGAAACCGGCCAGGAGCAAGCGCTGCCTACCCTTCGACCACGCCTGGTCTGGGAGGGCTGATCTCGGAGTGACGGACGCGTGTCACACCTGGAGCAACTGGCGTTCGGCGTCGAGGATGACGTCGTAGGCGGCGACGGCGGTCTCGGCCGCGCGGAGCGATGAGAGAAAGTCGGGCCGCAAGGCTAGCCGCGCGAGCCGGGCCAGGATTTGCAAGTGGGTCTTGCTGTCGGTGCTGAGGATGAGGAAGTAGAGATCGGTGAGGATGCCGTGCGGGGCGCCAAAGGGAAGGCCGCTGCTCGTGCGGCCAAACCCAATCACCGTGTCGCCGAGTGCCTGGGGCAGGGGGCGGTGGGCATGGGGAAAGGCGACGCCGGCCTCGGTGCCGGTACTAGCGAGTTCCTCACGCTGAATCAGAGCGGCCAGGATCGTGTCGGGATCGTAAACGCAGCCCGAGTTCTCCGCCAGGCTCAGGAGTTCTTGCAAGACGGAGCGCTTGGTGCGGGCCGGGAGCGGCACGGCAATGGCATCGAGCACCAGGTGGCGGGCCAGGACCAACTCATCCGGGGAGGAGGTCTGGGCGTTCTCCAAGGCGCGTAGCTCGATCTCCGAAAGCCCATGCATGTGCTGCTCGAGCCAATGGGCCAACTCGGTGCGTGAGAAGCGCCATTGATCGCCGACGCGCCGGGCCGGCAGGTAGCCGCGGCTAGCCAGCTTGGTGACGTCCCGGGCATCGCGATTGAGCATCGCGGCGGCCTGGGCCAGATCGAGGATTTCCGGATTCATGCCCGCCTTCTTTCCGTCGCTGCCCGGTGGAATGCTGCGTGGTCCGCCTTTGCCTGTCCAGCCGCCGAACAAGTTACTGCTTCAACAGTCCCGGAAGGTCGAAGCCCTGCCCGCCACGGAGCAGTTGTTGCCGGGCCTGCGTCTGCTGCCCCAGGCCCCAGAGGCGGATGAAGCCCTTCGCCGCCTCGTGATCGAACTGGTCGCCCGTTTCGTAGGTGGCCAGGTGCTTGCTGTAGAGGCTGAAGTCGCTTTGCCGGCCGACCACGGTGGCCGACCCTTTGAACAGCTTAACACGCGTCCTGCCGGTCACGAAACGTTGGTTGCTGGCGACGAAGGCGGCTAGGTCCTGATGGAGAGCACTGAACCACTGGCCGTTGTAGATCAGGTCGGCATACTCCTGGCTGACAAAAGTCTTGAAGCGGGCGGCCGGCTTGCTCAGGCACAGACTCTCCAGTTCCCGGTGGGCCAGATTCAGGATCAGGGCCGCGGGGGCTTCATACACCTCCCGCGACTTGATGCCCACGAGCCGATTCTCGACGTGGTCGATGCGGCCCACGCCATGGGCGCCGCCCAGTTGATTAAGCCGTTCGATGAGGGGGACGCCGTCGAGCCGCTGGCCATCGAGCCCCACCGGGATGCCGTGCTCCCAGTCGATCTCGACGTAGACCGGAGTGTTCGGTGCCGCCGCTGGGTCCACGGTCCACTTGAAGGCGGCGGCGGGCGGCTCGACCCAGGGGTCCTCGAGCACGCCGGCCTCGATGCTCCGACCGTAAATATTCTCGTCGATGCTGAACGGATTCTCCGCCGTGACTTCGACCTCGATGCCGTGCTCTTTGGCGTAACGAATCTCCTCGTCGCGGGTCATCTTCCATTCGCGGATCGGGGCCACGATCTTCAGGTGTGGCGCCAGTGTCTGAAAGGTGATGTCGAAGCGAACCTGGTCGTTCCCTTTGCCGGTGCAGCCGTGCGCGACGGCCGCCGCGCCATGCTCCCTTGCCGCGTCGCACATCAGCTTGGCGATGAGCGGCCGACCCAGCGCCGTCGCCAGTGGATACTTGCCCTCATACATCGCCCCGGCCATGAGGGCCGGCCAGACGAAGCAGTCCACGAAAAGCTGCCGAGCGTCGAGCGCGACCGCCGCCACCGCTCCGCTCCGAAGGGCCTTGGCCTTGATCGCTTCCAGGTTGTCCCCCTGGCCCAGATCGCAAGTGAAGGTCACAACGTCGTAGCCATACTGCTCGCCAAGCCAGCGGACCATGACGGAAGTGTCGAGTCCGCCGGAGTAGGCCAGGATGATCTTCTCGCGGGGCATGTTGGGCCTTTGGCGTGGGAGGAAGAATCAAGGGGAACTCTGATCGTTGTTCTATGGGCTCAGCGTCCGGGGAGTGCTCGTTGAAACCGTCCATGGTCGCCTCGGACCTAGGCGGATATGCTTTTCGAGATGAACCTGCCCGCCACCCCTGGGCGCTCCCAACCCGACGGCCGCCTGCTCGTCAACAAGCTCACCGTCGCGGATGCCCGCCACATGCTGCGAGCCGAGGGCGTACTCACCCGCACCGAACTGGCCATCCATCTGCTCGTGACCGTGAGCGTGGCGGCCCTCATGGCCCGGGCCATCGTGGCCGGTGAGGCCACCGCCTGGCACCTGCTCCTACCCATGTTGGCCCAATACTTCGGGCTAATGGCCGCCCTGCCGCCGCTCTACTGGTTCGATCCCCATCCCGGCCTGCGCAAGGATGCCATGGATGCGGTCCGTCTTTGGGTCTTGGTCGCCGTCGGCCTGCCGATCACCTTCGCCGTCCGTGCCCATCTGGCAGGTGTGTCCTGGTTCACCCAGGCGGATCACGATTGCCGGCTCGCCTGGGACTGGGTCGTTTCGGCCGAGATGCACTGGCCCATGCTGGCCGCCTTTGCGGGCATGGCTGCCGGCATGCCGAGCCGCGTCCGCCATCTGCACGAGTATGGCCCGCCCTTTGTCGGCGTCGGCATCGGCTGCGGGATGCGCCTCTTCGCCCTATTCGTGGGCCTTTGTCTCCTACCCTTCGTGATGAACGCGCCCTGGCAACTGGCCTGGTCGCTCTGGGGGCTCTTCGTCGTCGCCGACGTCGCCGCCTTGGTGATGCACTGGGACGTGCAGGAACGGCTCCGCAAGCTCGACCTGGCCGACGCTCTGAACCGAGCCAAAGCCAACTCGGTGTGAAGTTCGCGGGTCAAGCACCCAGGGCGAGACCATCCCGAGTCGGACCGCGCTTGCCGGTCCCCAGGTCTGCCATCGCCTTCTTGAGCCGGGCCACCGTGCCCAGCTCCAGCACCTGGTCGCCGATGATCGCATGGCAGCGGGCCTGCTGCCAGTCCGCCAGACCCAGCACGTTGACCCCCGCCGCATCGCTTGACTGAGCCGGCAAGACCAGCACCCGCTCCAGCCGCAGGTAGCAAGCGGCCTGGCCCGGGATCGGCGCGACGCGGATGACGGGATGCAGATGGCCCGCCATGCAGGGGCGCGGCGGCGGCGGGCCCGCGTCGGCTCCCATGGCTGGCGGTTCGTGCCGCACCTCCCAGCCACCCAGGATGAACGGCTCCGTCAGCAGCCGCAGGCCCGGCACAGCTCGCAGCCCGGCATCATGGTTGCCCTGCACGAGCAGCAGTTCGAAGCCTTGCTCCGTCCAGTGCTGACTCCAAGCGGCGGCGACCGCGCCGCAGTCGCGACCCCGCTCCACCAGATCACCAGCAATCACCAGTCGCCGAATGCCCGCCTGCCGCAGCGCCTGCAGCCGGGCATGAACCAGATCGTCCTCCATGTCGGGCACGGCTTCGCCGACGGCTTGCCGGACGCTCGCATGACCCAGGTGCAAGTCCGCGATGACGGCGGTGGCCGTGGGTTCATGAACGGCGGCCCGCCACGGGGTTAAGGGCCATTCCTGATCCAAACGTACCACGTTACCTCCTTGCCACCCGTTCAAGGTGCGACTGTTCGCCGCGCCGAGCCGCGAGGGCCGCCGCTCGGAGCACGTCTTCCAGTTCGAGATCGAGCGGCAGGGTCGCGGCCGGCGCCCAGCGTTCGGCCAAGGGCGAAGCGGCCTGGAGCCACCGCTGGCGGGTGTGCCGCCGGGGCAGATCGCCGAGCCACTCGAGGACCGCCGGCAGATGGAAGTCCTCGGTGAGCGTTTCCTTCAGGGCCTGGCGATAGAGCGGATGGTGAGGCGTGGTGGCCCGCAGCCAGTGCATGAGCCGCCGGGCCGCCCAGCCCCGCCCGCCAACGCGCACACGCCGACCGAGCGGCTGGCGGAGCAGCATCAGCCCCGTCGTGGCGGCGGCATGGAAGCGGCGAGCCAGGGCAT